>NZ_UQGV01000001.1 GCF_900540665.1 uncultured Catenibacterium sp.
AACCTACATTCTTATATTGTCCTAAACCTACATTTTTATATTGACTTTTGCAAAATGTATTAAATACAAGATTCTCGTGACTTGATGTGAATATAACCAGACAGTTATGCTTGTTTTTATGATATTTTGCGATTTCAATACCGTTCTTATCATTTAATTCAATATCCATGAATATAACATCATATGTACCTTCTATTTGATCAAAATGGTCAGTAATCACATTTGTAATCATATTAGGATTATGAAAGTATTCATTTATATCCTTTTGTAGCTGCATTGCGAAAGCAGTATTATCATCACAAATCAGTATATTCATAACATCACCTCTGTAATATTTTAACATATTATTTTATTAGATTAGAGAGGATTTTTTGTGGAATGTCTTTTATGCACGAAAATGTGTCTCTTATGCGAGAATTATAGGCAAATTTAATATCATAGTATAACATTTAGTTAACATCTAGATGGAAATTAAAAAGAGGAAGGTTTAAAGCAATGAAGAGATTAATGATAATACTATTATCTCTTGTGATGATTTTAAATATCCCGATAACTAATGTTTTTGCAGATCATATTGAAGAAAACAATTTGAATCATTATTCCTATGAATTATTTGAGAATAGTGAAAAAAGATATGTGGATGTAATTAATAAGAAAAAAAAGCATGTAGATTATATAGTATATGATAAAAAGACAGGTGTACTCACAATTAATAGAAGAAATAAAAAGTGTATTGTTCATGCAAATCATCCTAGAAATGCATCACATTATAAAATGAATTTTACTGTTGATTATCAAACAGCTGGACTTCTAGCAGGTAGTATTTTAGCTTTTACAGCAACTTCTATTTCATCCCTTAAAAAGGTGATGCCAGCTTTTAAGTTAGCGGTAGGAACTCAAGTAAAAGGCTGTTTAAAATATAAATGTCAGAAGAATAATAGGAGAACTTATATAACTCTTACAATGAAATTTGGTAGTGGCCCAAAAAAGTCATATAGTTTTAAAACTAATAGTTTGCGGATGAGCACTAAACCTTATATTTAAACACTCACATTTTATTAAGGAGGACTTACTATGAGAAAATTTTTGAATTTAAATATATGTGTATGGATATTGGTTACGTTTTTGTTTGAGTTTTTAGATGGTAGCAATATGATTCCATCTCAATATCGTCTAGGAATAGCGGCTATCATTCTGATCATTGATGCAATCTGTGCAATAATCGCAATTGTTGAAAGTAGAAAGAAAAATCATTCAATTAAAATGTTTTTAGATGATTATGTTTGTACTTTAGTTTCGGCGACTATTTTTACACTTCTAGTATTTAATGTTGTTCCATCAAGATTTCGTTCCGAAGTAGAATCTATAACTATTTTGTATTTAATTATAGGCTTGGTCTACAATTTTGTTAAGGATTGGAAATCAATAAAATCAACATCTAAAAATAATAGACTCTCATAGGAGGATTCATTATGAAATTTTTAACAAAAAAAAACGTCATGAAAATATGTACTAGATTGAGTACTGCGTTCACAGTATGGTATTTGATGTTTGGTGATTCTTACACGATATTATCAAAAAATCGATCAATTATATTAGTTATACTCTTTGTGCTTGATGCAATCATTTTAAGATATCTTCTTAATGACAGAATGAAAGAGAACAAATCAAAAGAAGTATTTTTACAAACTGATATCTTTGTGCTTATTTCACTTATTGTTCTTATACCTTTGCATTTAGATATTGTACATCCAATTATTGGTGCAGTATTATCAGGTTCAGTAATAATTTACCAGGTAATCGCAATTACTCATAATATTAAAGAGAGAAGAAAGAAAAAGAAAAAAAGAAATCAGTCGCAATCCCTAGCGTCTAATAAAAAAATAATATACTATTATATGTAAGAGAGGTTCTATTATGAAAAAAATTCTGAATTATTTTACTGGTGTAATCATTACATTCCTATTTCTAATATTTAATGATCTTGATGCGATTCCATCAAAGTATCGTTTAGGAATAGCAGCAGTTATTTTGATTTTTGATGCAATAGTACTTGTTTATGAGCTTATTGAAAGTATGAAGAAAAACAAATCCGCAAAAGTATTACTTCAAGAGAATATTTGTATGATCATTATATTTATGATTTTGTTGATTTTGAGAATAAGTCATTTTTCTCAAGAATGTAAGTTTGTGATTGCAGGAGTGTTAGTCTGTTATATTATAATAAGTATAATCTATAATCATAAGAAAAAGGTGGAATTTGATTAATCCACCTTTTTTAAAGCGCAAAAAAAGAGTTGTAATGATTTCATTACAACTCTCGTTAATATTAATAGTTACCCTGAGCAATCATGGCATCTACAACTTTTTCAAAGCCTGCAATGTTTGCACCTTTGATTAAGTCATAACCTAAACCATATTTTTCAGCTGCTGCAACAGAGTTATTGTAGATATCTACCATGATAGTATGTAGTTTTGCATCTACTTCTTCTCTAGTCCAGTTATAACGCATTGAGTTCTGACTCATTTCAAGTGCAGAAACTGCAACACCACCAGCATTTGCTGCCTTTGCAGGACCTAAAGTACCACCATGTGTTGTGAAGTATTCAATTGCTTCTGGAGTAGTAGGCATATTAGCACCTTCGATAATATACTTACATCCATTTTCAATTAACTTCTTAACATCTTCTTCTTCGATTTCATTCTGTGTTGCACAAGGGAATGCCATATCACATTTAACACCCCAAGGCTTTTCTCCTGGATGGAATTCAGCACCGAACTTTTCAGCATAGTCTTTTAACTTAACATCGTTCTTAGTTCTGATTTCAACAAGGAAGTCCCACTTTTCCTGAGTATTAATACCATCTGCGTCATAGACATAACCATCTCTACCAGAAATAGTTACAACCTTAGCACCAAGTTCAGTTGCTTTCTGAGCAACACCCCATGCTACGTTACCATATGCAGAACATGCAATAGTCTTGCCTTCATAGCTGTCATTGAAATGCTTTAATACTTCATTACCATAATAAACAGCACCAAAACCAGTTGCTTCAGGACGGATCAAGCTTCCGCCAAATGGTAAAGCCTTACCAGTTAAAACACCGTTTTCATAAGCATCTTTAATTCTCTTATACTGTCCAAATAAGTATCCGATTTCTCTTCCACCTACACCGATATCACCAGCAGGTACGTCTACGTTAGGGCCGATATGACGGTATAATTCAGTCATGAATGACTGACAGAATCGCATAACTTCAGCATCACTCTTACCCTGTGGATCAAAGTCAGAACCACCTTTACCACCACCGATAGGTAAAGTTGTAAGAGAGTTCTTTAAAATCTGTTCAAGACCTAAGAATTTAATAATACCTAAGTTTACTGAAGGATGGAATCTTAAACCACCTTTGTAAGGACCGATTGCGCTAGAGAACTGTACACGGTAACCTCTATTCACAATAGTCTTACCTTCATCATTAACCCAAGGGACTTTAAACATAATGACTCTTTCAGGTTCAGTAAATCTTTCAAGGATAGCCATATTTTCATATTCAGGGTGTGCTTCAATAACTGGTTCCAAACTCTTTAAGATGTTTGTAGCCGCTTCAATGAATTCTGGCTGATCAGCATTCTTTTCTTTTAATTCTGTTAAAACCTTATCAACATATTTCATAACGAAATCCTCCTTGAGACAATTATATTATGTGTATGATAGAATTTCTATAAAATAAGAAATTATTATCACAAAGATAAAATAAGGGTTAAGGTAATAAAAAAATAGGATTTATGTTTTTTGTCTAAAATTAGGCAGGAAGTTCTAGTTTGATAGGTGACAAGATGAAAGCTGATACAATGATTGATGGACTATATATTTTTGGGGATGGTATAATACATATATAGAAAAATTTTTTTGTTGGAGGAGGGATTGAATTGAAATTTGATAGATGTCCTTATTGTTCAGGTAAATTAATTCACGGTTATATCAAAACAAGGGATGAGGCTTTGACATGGTCAACGGATTCTAAAATACCAGTTTTTCCAGATAGCTGGCATTATTTACAGGAAGATGTCAAATTAGGTAATTTCCGTTATTTTAAAGGTGATAAAATCGATGCATACAGATGTGATACATGTCATGTCATTATCATAGCTGACAACAAGGAATAAAAAAATGAGCACCACATTATTGTGATGCTCATTAGATTTTGAATCAGTTGAATTATGCAATCTTTTCGCCTTTTAATAGTTTATAAACGATATAAGCGACTAAAGCACCAGTAAGTGGTGATAATAAGAATACCCATAACTGATTAAGTGCAGTGCCTTTGCCAAGTATCTTCATAATAACAGCTGGACCAAATGATCTTGCAGGGTTAATAGAAGCACCGGTAAATGGGATACCTAGAATGGTTACAAGTGTTAAAGCACCACCAATTAATAATCCAGATAGTCTTTCTAATCTCTCATCATTGACTACATGTAAGTACACTAATACAAATACAAAAGTTAATACAGATTCTACAAGAATAGCACCCTTTACATCTAATGAAATCATACTTAAAGAACTATAACCTGTCTGTCCAATACCTAAAGTAGTAATAGATACACTAGGAATACATTTAAGAATACCAAGTAGTAATCCACTTGCAAGAATTGCCCCTAATAGCTGTGCTACAATATACAGGAACATTTCTGCTAGAGAGATAGCTCCATTAAAATACATTGCAATAGACACTGCTGGATTAACATGTGCTCCTGAAATAGAAGAGAACATATAATAAACAAATGTCATTGCAAGACCGAATACAACTGCAATACCGATAATACCTGCTACTGTACTATATGTAGAACCTAGTCCTGTAGATCCAAGTAATGCATAGGCTGTAGTACCTAGAAATACAAGAAGGAAAGTACCAAGTAGTTCAGATAGAAATTTCTTGATTTTCATTGAATACCTCCAATATTTTTATGAATTGAGTGTAAGACAAATTCAATAACTTGTCAAATGACCCTAATCCATGTAGAATGTGAAAAGGTGATAAAATGAAAAAATTTAAAGATTTTAGAGTAACAGTATTTATGATCATTATGATTCCTGCATTACTTGCATTATCTATTTATTCCAAGGTCGTATGGCATTCACAGATGCGTTTTGTTTTAGCTCTTATTATGACAATCACTATCGCATTAATCTGTTTGGCTGGCTATAATCTTCACTTATATAGCGATATTATCATGATATATACATGGAAATATGTCGCATTGCTTCCAGAAATGATTGAAGTAAAAGATATTAAATCAATCAAGGCAGTAGGTAAACATAAGATCAAGATTGCTCATAAGTATATTTCTTATGCTTATGTAAGTAATAGTGAAGAGTTCATGGAAAACTATCAATTATTACAGGAATCCGCGAAAGAACAAGAAAATATGTAAAATCATGTGAAATACCAAATGGGCATCTATTTGGTGTTTTCTTTTACTAAAAAACCATATAGTCGTATATGTGACTATATGGTCTGATTATTTCCCTTTGAGTACAGTATACATATTAACTAAAGATAATATGATAGATATACCGAAGAATAGTGTATCGAGAATACTGGAACTTATACCTAGTTCATCTATAAGAATAGCTGTGTTCCAGAAAGATATTGCAGCAGATATAGAAATACCTAAAGAAATCAAAACAAGTAGTACGCTATTATTATGATTACGTTTGATAAATAGGAATAAGAGTAACTGTAGAATCAATACAATTAAGAAGTAAATAATAGTTGTAGTCATGATTCTTCTTTCTTTATGTTAAGTATTTTTACAAATATATTGTATCATAATAATAATATCAACAAGTATATATATTTGAATAAGTATTGTAGAATGAATTTTACAAACATACAATGTATTAAAGTGTTCACTATAGATTTGTGCCAATTACTTTTTTCATCTTATGCAAAAAAAAGCTTTTAGAAGATAATAAGTGTATGATGCCTTCTAGGAGGGTTAAAGATATGGATCTAGCTATTTCACTTGCTACACAAATTGGAGCTTTATTTATTATGATAGGAGTAGGATATGTACTCATTAAAACAGATATATGTACAATATCAGAATCAAAACTTTTATCACAGATTGTATTATATGTTTCTGCACCTTGTGCAATCATCAATTCATTCCAGATTGACTTGACAGAAGAAAAGTTAAAAGGTTTCTTACTGTCTATTGGTGCAGCTATTCTTGTACATGTTATTTATTATATACTTGCTAAGATACTCACAAAGAAATGTCATTTTAATGCGATTGAATCAATGTCCATCATGTATCCTAACTGTGGAAACTTGATTCTTCCTCTTGTTTCTATCGTATTAGGGAACGAAATGGTTTTCTATTGTTCAGGTTATATGATTGTACAGACTATATTATTGTGGACACATTGTAAGTTTATTATTAGTGAAGATACACACTTTGATTTAAAGAAGATTCTCTTGAACATCAATATGATTGCGATTGCAGCAGGTATCATTATGTTTTTTTTACAGATTAAATTACCTACGATGTTTCAGAGTGCTGTATCTGGTATGGGCAGCTTAATGGGACCATTGAGTATGTTTGTAGTTGGAATGTTACTTGCTGGTATGAATATGAAGGAAGTCTTTACCAATGTCCGTGCTTATGTCGTATGTTTCCTTCGTTTAGTTGTATTCCCAGCAATTATTTTATTAGTTTTTATTTTTACAGGTATGACAAAACTATTCCCAAGTGCATCACAGGTATTAATGATTTCATTACTTGCAGCCAGTGGTCCAGCCGCTTCTACTGTGACTCAGTTTGCGCAATTATATGATAATCATGCTTTTGAAAGTTCAGTTATTAACGCATTATCTGTTCTTTTATGTATTATTACTATGCCAATCATCAATATCATCTATACGTTTTTGTTGTAAAATATAAAAACAACGTGCATAATAGTGAATATAAGGAGGGCTAAAATGTCACAAACTACGAAACGCGCTATTGAAGCGTCTTTGAAACATTTATTATTAAAGAAGCCTCTTGATAAGATCACTATTAATGATATTGCGGAAGACTGTGGTATCAGCCGTATGACTTTCTATTATCATTTCCAGGATATTTATGATCTCGTAGAATGGTCATGTATTCAGGATGCTGAAGAAGTATTACAGGGCCATAAAACATCTGATACATGGGAAGAAGGTCTCTATGCACTCTTTGGTGCTATCTTAGACAACAAACCATTTGTCACTAATGTTTATCGTTCTGTTAGTCGTGAACATGTAGAAACATATCTTTATAGAATTGTATATAAGTTATTAAAGGATGTTGTAGATGAACAGGCTGTAGGAATGAATGTCAGAGAAGATGACAAAGAGTTCCTTGCGAATTTCTATAAGTATTCTTTTGTCGGTCTTACATTAGAATGGATCAATAATGATATGCGACAGGACCCAGAACTTATTATCCGTAAACTAGATAAAGCAATCAAAGGAAACATCAAAGCGGCCTTAAAACGCTATGAAACCTTTTAAACAAAAACACTATAATGTATAAAGAATAAACATCTTGTATGGGATGTTTATTTTTTTATATTTTATTTTTTCTATACTATGAGGATAGGAGGGATTGCCATGGATTTATTTGTGAAGCCAAGAAAAAGAGAAAACATTGATGCACATAATGCATATATATTAGGAAGTGACTTTACTAGCTTAGTGACTGCCTGTTATTTATTGAGAGATGGTTCATTAAAGGGTGAACATATTCATATTATAGATTCAGTAGATTCATTTCACCATTATGAGTCTTATCTTTCTTTTGTAGATAATCGTAGTCTCTATTTATGGGATATATTACGTTCTATACCTTCTATAGAAACAGAGGGACTCACTGTTTTAGATGAAATGACTTATTTAAATCATGATGCACCTATGAAGACTATTCATAATATACAATTAAGTGATCAATTAATATCAGAACTAGTTCATTTCTTCTTTACTTCAGATGAACAATTAGAAGGTAAACAGATTAAAGATGTATTCAGTCAGGACTTTATGGAATCTGATTTCTATTATTATTGGCATGCTTTATTTCCAGTCAATGATGCTTATTCTTTTAAAGTGACATTACATCGCTATATGCATATATTGACCTCGCACAGCATGATTTCTCCTAAGTACTGTATATATGAATCAGTGATTGTACCTATTATAGAATATCTAGAGGCACATCATGTAGTCTTCCATTTCAATACTGAAGTGACTCATATAGAAACAGAAGACAATAAAGCCACTGCCTTTTCTATTAAGAGTGAAGGCATGGAAGAAACTATAGATTTGACAAATCAGGATCTTCTATTTATTCATACTAGTCAAAGTAAAGATTCTATAGGGCATGCAGTTATTACAACTCATTATGAAAAGATCATCTATTACTTAAGAAATATACTTCAAAAAGATCCACTTTCTGGTGAAGATATTACAGGTGGTGTTATTCCAATTAATGAATCAGCCTGGGAGCTCAACTGGACAATACCAAGACAGCCTTACTATAAGAACCAGAAAGAGAATGAATGTGTTATTTTACTTCATGGATTACATCCAGAGAAGACAGGTGATTATGTAGCAAAGTCTATGCTAGAAAGTAAAGGCTATGAGATATGTGCAGAATGGCTTTATCATTTAGGTATTCCACAAGATAAAATCAATGAATTCTCATTGATGTCTGCTTCTACCGTTCCTTACACTCATACTAGTACTCATTGTGAAGCACACACCAATGGATTAAATTATGCTTATATAGGTGAAGGAGTTTCATTACCTTATGAATATCCAGGTAGCTTAGATTATCTTGTGCATACCGCAATGAATGCAGTGTATAGTTTATTACATATCACTAGAAGTATTCCAGCTTATCGTTATTCTATTGAAGACTATTTAAGTGTCTTCTCATCTTTATATGGTGATGAGACATTCATGGAAACTCAGTCATTCACAAAACGTCTTGTCTTAAAAGAGTTGTTAAAAAGAATAGAGGGCTCTGATCTAGAAGCCCTATTAAAGGAATATAAGTTCTTCTAGATAATATGAAAGTACTTTCTTATAAGAATCTCATTATGAGGTTCTTTTTTTTTACGACAGGCAGTCGTTTATATGTCATGTCAACAAGGGCATGCAAAAACTTAAAGAACTAGGTATAGCGTTCTATACAAAAGAGAAATTAAAGAAAATGGACTATTCTTTATCAAGATAGTCCAATCATAAATTAAATAAATAGTAAATTGGTAAGCCGTATGCATTAATAGTGCACGTACGGTTTGATAAGGGGCTAGCCTAGTGATAGGTTAGCCTACTTTCTTAGGTGCTCAAGTTCATCGGAACACTTGGTCACCCTAATCGGAATGAGTGATTAATTAAAGTGGAATAATAAACACCCTATCCTATATTTAACAGAATTATAAAAGAACGGAAAACAAATTATTAGTAAAATTCTTCTAAAAATATTACTTTGAATTATTCTTAATAAATACGTATAATAATGATGTAAGGAGTGATTGTTATGCCAGTTATTAAACCTATTTCAGATTTAAGAAATTATAATCAAGTGCTAGAAAAAGTATCTGTTGGCTCACCTGTTTATTTGACAAAAAATGGTCATGGTTGTTATACGATTATGGATATCAATGAACAGGAGGAAATGTATGAAAAAGCAATGAAGTACGATAAACTTGTTGCTGAGATGAAACTTATGAGCATGTTAAATGAAAGTGTTGTTTCTGCTAATGAAGAAGGGTGGATTGATGAAGACGAAATGCTAAAACATTTTGAAAAGAGATTCAACAATGATTAAAGTATTTTATTCACCAAAATCAAGAAAAGATTTGGATAAAATTTATGATTATATCTATGATGATTTGAATAATCCGATTGCAGCAGAAAAAACAGTAAAAGGAATTCTCAATAAAATTGGTGAAATTAAGGAATATCCTCGACTTGGACCAGTATGGTATTTAGAAAATAATATTGATAGTGGATTTCGATTTTTAACATGTGATAATTACATTATATTTTATCAGATTACTAAAGAAACTATTTTGATTGTACGAATACTACATCGCCTGCAAGATTATGTTAAACAATTATTTTAAGAAAAGATATCAATTTTTACATGGTAGATTTATATAAAAATTTAATTCCAGTTTTATTTTATAATTGAGAGCCTTTTTTAAGGCTCTTTTTTGTATTAAAATGCTTTTTTTTATGAATGAAATGTGGTAGTATATTAAAAACCGAGGTGAATATTTATGAAAAATACAATTTTTGTCAACAATTTACACCATCACCATCGTGGTTCTAGTTAGGGTTATATCAATTTGATACAGCCCGTTTTGACATACAACTCAAAAAAGCGGACACGAAACAATGACATAAGGGAACAGGTCATTGGACCTGTTCCTTTTTACATATAAGGGGGACATAACTTTGGAAGAATTTAAATATCTGATTCCTGAAGAAAGTAATGATGCAACTAGAATGGACGCTTCTTTAATGCGTACAATTGAAGGACATTTAAGAAAAACATTCAATGCACATGAATATCAGGAGTTATTATTACCTACATTTGAATATGCAGACTTGTTAAGTGGTTTTGGGACAAATGAAGAAACAATGTTTCAGTTTATCAATCATGAAGGCAAGCGTATTACGTTAAGAACTGACTTTACTGTACCGATTGCACGTATCTATAGTAACGCTCATACAGATGAAGTAAGACGTTATAGTTATTTTGGTAAGGTATATCGTACCCAGGCACGACATAAAGGTAGAAGTTCAGAACTGTTCCAGGGTGGTATTGAGTTATTTGGTCTTCCTGGACGTGAGGGAGATCAGGAATGCTTATCACTTATTGAAGAAACAATGCAGAATATTGGTTTAAGTGATTTAAAACTAGAACTTGGTTCTGCAAAGTTCTATAAGCGTTTAATGGCTCTTGTAATGGATCGTTCTCTTACTGATATCTTAAAGAAAAAGAAAAGTTCTGATATGAAACATTTAGTAGAAGCACATGATTTTGATGAAGATTTAAATAAACTCTTATTAATTCTTCCTAGTGCTTTTGGGAATATTAAATGTTTAAGAGAAGTAAAAGAGATTGTGAAGGATGAAGAACTTCTAGAAGCTATTGAAGAGATGGAATCATTGTATGAGTTCTCTAATCATAAAGAGAATATGATCTTTGATTTATGCATGGTGCCTGAAAGAAGCTATTATACAGGTATTATGATGAAGGGATTCTCTTATTATAGTGCTCATCCAATTCTCCAGGGAGGACGTTATGATCATTTGTTTGATCATTTCTATAAGAACGTACCTTCTATTGGATTCTCATATCATTTGAATAATGTATTGGATGCAATAGGAAAGGAGAATGAAGCCAATGATTAAGATTGCGATTACTAAAGGAAGAATAGAAAAGCAGGTATGTAAGTTATTACAACAGCAGGGCTTTGATATAGATCCTATTTTTAATAAAGACCGTGAGTTATTAATAGAGACAAAGGATGGTATTTCAATGATCTTTGCGAAAGCAAATGATGTATTGACTTTCCTAGAACACGGTATTGTGGATGTTGGATTTGTCGGTAAGGATACTTTGGATGAATCTGATTTTGATGATTATTATGAGTTATTAGATTTAGAGATTGGTAAATGTTATTTTGCGTTAGCGGCTTATCCAGAATATCGCACAAAGACATTTAATCGTCGTAAACGTATTACTTCTAAATATACAAAGACCGCAAAAGAATATTTCGCATCTAAACAGGAGGATGTAGAAATTATTAAACTGGAAGGTTCTGTAGAGTTGGGACCTGTTGTTGGTTTATCTGATGCGATTGTAGATATTGTAGAAACAGGATCTACACTTAAGGCCAATGGTCTTGAAGTGATTGAAAAGATTTCAGATATTTCTACAAGAATGGTTGTGAATAAAGTGGCTTTAAAATATAAGAAGGATGAAATATTCAAACTAGTGGATGCACTAAAGAAGGGGGATCATTAAAGTGTTAAAAGAATTGATTTATAAAGGAAACTATGAAGAACTAGAAAATAAACTTCATACAAGAAAAACTGAAATATCTGAAGAAGTCAATAAGGCAGTCAGTGAAATCATTAATAATGTACGTGAAAATGGGGATGATGCATTAAAGGAATACTGTGCTAAGTTTGATGGTTTCCATGTTTCTAGAAAGGATGATTTCATCGTTTCTAAACAAGAAATCATGGATGCTATTACTAAGGTAGGACCTGAATTCATGAAGATTCTAGAACGCACAAAGGATCAGATCACTGAATATCATAAGAACCAGATTGAAAAATCATGGACTATGTATAAGGATAATGGTGTTGTCATGGGACAGTTAGTGCGTCCAATCGCCACAGTGGCTTTATATGTGCCAGGTGGAACGGCTACTTATCCTTCTACTGTTATGATGAATGCTGTACCTGCAAAGCTTGCAGGTGTAGAAGATCTTTATATTATTACACCAGTAAAGAAGGATGGTAAGGTCTCTGATGTTATTTTAGCTGCTGCTTATGTAGCTGGTATTACTAAGATTTATAAATGTGGTGGAGCACAGGGTGTTGCCGCTGCTGCTTATGGAACTGATACAATTACGAAGGCAGATAAGATTGTGGGTCCAGGTAATATCTTTGTCGCAACTGCAAAGAAGTTATGTTATGGAGTCGTTGATATTGATATGATTGCCGGACCTAGTGAAATTCTTATTGTCGCTGATGAGAACGCAAATCCTAAATATATCGCAGCTGACTTAATGAGCCAGGCTGAACATGATAAGCTTGCCAGTGCGATTCTTATTACAACTTCAAAAGAATTAGTAAAGAATGTAGATGAAGAATTAGTTAGACAGGTAGAAGACTTACCTCGTAAAGACATCATCAAGTCTTCATTAGATAACTATGGTGGTGCTGTTATTGTAGATAGTATCAAGGAAGGTATTAACTTATCTAATAAGATTGCACCTGAACATTTAGAAGTATTAGTAGATAACCCATTAGAACAATTACCAAATATCAAGAACGCTGGTTCTATCTTCTTAGGTGAATATACACCAGAACCATTAGGTGACTATATGAGTGGTACAAACCATGTATTACCAACAGGTGGTACTGCTAAGTTCTATAGTGCTTTAGGTGTTTATGATTTCGTAAAACATTCTGCTTTCAGCTATTATCCACAGGCAGTACTTGGCACATTCAAGGATGATATTATGAAGTTTGCACATCTAGAAGGTTTAGATGCACATGCTAATAGTATCAAGGTACGTTTCGAGGATTAATTTATGCGACAGGCAGAAATAGAAAGACAGACAAAAGAGACATATGTATATGTTTCTTTAAATATTGATGGTAAAGGAGAAGCAGATGTGGATACAGGTGTAGGGTTCATGGACCATATGCTTGAGCTTCTTGCTTTCCATGGTAATTTTGATTTAAAGGTAAGATGTAAAGGTGATCTACAGGTTGATTCTCATCATACTGTAGAAGACTTAGGGATTGTCTTAGGACAGTGCTTCAATAAAGCTTTAGGTGATAAGCGTGGTATTACCCGTTATGGTCATTTTACTATCCCTATGGATGAAGCACTTGTGACGACTGACTTGGATTTTAGTGGACGTCCTTATTTAGTTTTTAATGTGGAACTAGATAATATTCATCTAGGTAATTATGAAGTAGAAATGACAGAAGAATTCTTCCGTGCATTTGCCTATAACTGCTTCATGACTTTACATATTAATGAACATTATGGTAAGAATACACATCATATTATAGAGGCAATATTTAAATCTATGGCACGTGCCATCAAGGAGGCTGTCACAATTGATGAAGCCCACATTGGGCAGGTAGTATCAAGTAAAGGGGTGTTATAAATGATTGCGATTGTTGATTATCATGTAGGAAATCTTGGATCAGTCACAAATGCTTGTAAAAGACAGGGGATGGATGTAGTTGTCACAAATGATCCTGAAGTTATTCGTCAGGCGGATGGCATTATTTTTCCTGGTGTTGGCGCATTTCCTGCAGCTATGAGTAATTTAGAAGCATGTCATCTTGTACCTGTACTTAATGAAGTGAAGGATAAGGGAACACCAATACTTGGTATTTGTATTGGGATGCAGCTTTTATTTGAAGAAGGCAGTGAGAATGGACATACAAAGGGATTAGGATTCTTAAAGGGTTCTGTCGATAAGATGGAAGTCGATGCAAAGCTTCCACATATGGGATGGAATCAGTTAGTTATTAAACAGTCTCATCCTTTATTAAAGTATGTAGAAGAAGGCGATTATGTCTACTTTGTCCATTCATATAGTGCGCATTGTCCAGAAGATGAGATTGGGGCTTATGTGAATTATGGTGGTAAGAAGATTACTGCTTTTGTATATAAAGATAATGTCATGGGTACGCAGTTCCACCCTGAAAAGAGTGGAGAGATTGGTAAGAAGATCTTACGTGCCTTTAAGGAGTTGGTGTCATGTTAGTTATTCCAGCCATTGATTTAAAAGATGGAGAAGCAGTCCGTCTTTATAAGGGCGATTACAATAAGAAAGTTGTTTATTCATCACATCCTGAAGAATTAGCAGCAGGATTTGAGAAGATGGGTGCAAAGTATCTCCATGTAGTAGATCTAGATGGTGCAAAAGATGCCCATGCAACTAATAAAGAAACAATTAAAAGAATACGTGCTGCTATTTCTATTCCCATGGAATTAGGAGGAGGTATTCGTGATATGGATACAGTCTCTATGTATTTAGATGAGATTGGGGTAGATCGTGTGATTCTTGGTACGGCGGCTATTAAGAATCCTGCTTTTCTTGATGAAGCATTAAAAAAGTATGGACCAGAAAGAATAGTCGTAGGAGTAGATGTAAGAGATAGAAAGGTCAGTATTGCTGGCTGGCTTGAAACAAGTGATGTAGATTATCTGACATTTATTCATCAATTAGAAGAAAGAGGTGTGAAATACATAGTATGTACGGACATCTCTAAAGATGGTACCCTCACAGGTCCTTCTTTCCCTCTTTATGAAGAAATACACGCTAATTCTAAGATTAACTTTGTCGTCTCTGGTGGTGTAAAAGATGATGAAGATGTCTATGAAGTTAATAAACGTGATTATTATGCCTGTATTGTAGGTAAAGCATACTATGAAGGGCGTATTAATCTAAAGGAGGTCATTGAAAATGCTGGCTAAAAGAATTATTCCCTGTCTAGATATTAAAGATGGGAAGGTTGTAAAAGGTGTTAATTTCGTTGGCCTGAAGGATGTTGGTGACCCCATTGAACTAGCGAAAGAATATGACCGTCAAAGTGCAGATGAAGTTGTCTTTCTAGACATTACTGCTACATATGAAAATAGAGACATCATCAAGGACCTGATCCAAAGAGGGGCTGATGAACTTTCTATTCCACTATGTGTGGGTGGCGGTATTCGTACAGTTGAAGACTTTCGTATGATTCTTGCAGCAGGTGCAGATAAGGTATCTGTTAACTCAGCTGCCGTCAAGAATCCAAATATTATTAAGGAAGCCAGTGATGAGTTTGGTGTTCAATGTGTAGTTGTCGCAGTAGATGCCAAGGCGAGAGAAGACCATTCTGGATGGGATGTCTATGTTGCAGGTGGACGTACAAATACTGGACTCGATTTAATAGAATGGGTTAAGAAATGTGAATCTCTTGGTGCTGGTGAAATACTTCTTACAAGTATGGATGCGGATGGAACAAGAGATGGATTTGATATCGATATGTTGAAGGCAGTAGTGGCAGCAGTTAATATTCCAGTTATCGCAAGTGGTGGCTGTGGTGGTAAAGAAGATATCGTAGATGTCTTTAAAGAAACAGACTGCGATGCTGCATTAGCTGCAAGTTTATTCCACTTTGGTGAAGCCACAGTGGATGAAGTTAAGGAATCCTGTGCACAGGCAGGTATTCCAGTAAGGAGAAATATGTAATGAAACCAGATTTTGAGAAAATGAATGGTCTTGTACCTGCAATTGTACAGGATGTCAAGACTAAACAGGTATTAATGCTTGCTTATGTGAATGAAGAAGCCTATGAAAAGATGTTAGAAACAGGAGATACTTGGTTCTATTCACGTTCAAGAAATAAACTATGGCATAAAGGGGAAGAATCAGGACATTTCCAGCATATTAAGGGTCTTTATTTAGATTGTGATTTAGATACAATCGTTATTTATGTAGAACAGGTCGGAGCTGCTTGTCATACAGGTTCTTATTCTTGCTTCTTTAATGAAGTGATTCCTTATGACAATAGTGATTTTGCACATGAACTTTATGATCTTATTGAAGATAGAAAAGTACATCCAGTAGAAAAATCTTATACAAACTACTTATTAAATGAAGGTATTGATAAAATCTGTAAGAAGGTTGGAGAAGAAGCGACTGAAACAGTTATTGCAGCTAAGAATACATCTAAAGAAGATTTAATTGGTGAAATCGGCGATTTATATTATCATGTATTAGTCTTAATGAGTGTCTATGGTTTAACTGTAGATGATGTTTTAGATAAATTAAAGGAAAGACATAAGGTGACAGGCAACAAAAAAGTATTCCATACAAGAGGAGAGATTTAAATCTCTCCTCTTTTTTGTTATAATCGAGTAAGAGAGGTGTTTGTATGAAATTAGAAAAGTTATTAAATGGTTTTGAATATGAAATCATTGGGAATAAAGATGTCGATATTACAACATTAGTCTATGATTCACGTAAGGTAGAAGAAGGCAGCTTATTTGTCTGTATGGTTGGTGCTGCTTTTAATGCACATGATTTTATTGATCAGGTGATTGAAAAAGGAGCCCATGCGATTGTGATTTCTCAGGATGTACCTTTAAAAGAGGGGATGACTTATATTAGGGTCAAGGATACACGTATTGCGTTGGCTTTATTATCTTGTGCTTATTTTGATTATCCTAGTAAGGAATTAAAGGTAGTTGGTATTACAGGAACAAAAGGTAAGACAAGTTCTTCATTAATGATCAAGTCTATTCTAGAACATGCAGGTAAGAAGGTTGGTATTATTGGGACAAATGGTACTTTTATTGGAGATATCCATGAACCTACAGCCAATACAACACCAGAATCTTATGAATTACAGCGTATCATGAGAAAGATGGTAGAACATGATTGTGAATACTGTGTGATGGAAGTATCAAGTCAAGCTTTGAAAATGAACCGTGTTGCTGGTATTGAATTTGATTATGGTGTCTTTACAAATATTTCACCTGATCATATTGGTCCAAATGAACATAAGGATTTTGCGGAATATATGGCATGTAAGAAACATTTATTTGATTTCTGTCAGGTTGGTTTATTTAATAAGGATGATGAACATTTTGAAGAGTTCACAAAGGATGTTCCTTGCAAGGTATTAACATACAGTATTGAAAAAGACAGTGATCTTAAAGCTCTCCATATTGAGTTATATAATGAGAATGGTGAATTAGGTATTACCTTTGATACGAAGGGATTGATTAATGCCTCTTTTAAAGCTTCTATGCCAGGTAAGTTCAATGCCTATAATGCATTAGTGGCCATTATGATCTGTTATTTAATTGATGTACCTACAAAGGATATACAAAATACATTACCACAGGTTCATGTATTAGGTAGAGGACAAGTTATGCATGTCTCACCTGATTATAGTGTATTAATTGATTATGCTCATAATGGTGTTTCTTTTGAAAGTATTATTTCTACTGTAGAACAATATAATCCTAATAAGCTAATTGTTGTCTATGGTAGTGGAGGAAAACGTTCTAAAACAAGACGATATGAATCAGGAGAAGTAGTCGCAAAGCATGGTGGTTATTCTATCTTGACTGCAGATAACCCAAGAGGAGAAAAGATTGTAGATATCTGCAAGGATATCGTAGTCGGTATTGATAAATATCATGGTGAATATACTATTATTCCTGACCGTAAAGAAGCCATCTATCATGCATTAGATATGGCTAGTAAGGGTGATGTTGTCTTATTACTTGGTAAAGGTCATGAAACATATATGATTGGTGAAGATGAAGTGACACGCCATTTCTCTGAAACAGAAGTATTAGAGGAATATAAGAAGGAGCGTGGACTCAATGCGTAAGATTGATTATCATATGCATACACATTTTAGTGGTGATAGTGAATCAAGTCCTCGTGAACATATTGAACAGGCAATTAGAATGGGATTAGATGAAATATGTTTTACGGATCATCGTGATTTTGATTATCCTATTGATACATTTGATCTAGATACAGATGCTTATTTCATGGAACTGAGTGCCTTGAAGAATGAATATGTAGACCGTATTACTATTAAGATTGGTGTAGAAGTTGGATTAGACACAGATCATATTGATGAAATCAATGAATTTGTATCACAATGTCCTTTTGATTATGTTATTGGTTCTATTCATGTCATTCATCATACAGAATTCTATTATGGAGAATTCTTCAAGGGTAAGACTAAAGAAGAAGCACATAGAGAATTCTTTGAAGAAACATTAAAATGTGTACAGACATTTGACTGTTTTAATTGTTTAGGTCATTTAGACTATATTATGCGTTATGGCCCTTATGAGGATAAACGTGTAGAACATGAATTGTATCAGGATATTATTGATGAAATCTTAAAGACACTTATTCAAAAGGGTAAGGGTATTGAAGTCAATACATCGGGATATGCATTAAATAAGACATGTGGGTTCCCTAATTTTGATATTGTGAAGCGTTATAAAGAATTAGGTGGTACAATTATTACTGTTGGTACTGATTCTCATACAAGTGATCGTGTAGGAGAACATGTAGATGATGTTTTAAAACATTATCAGGAAATTGGTTTTGACGATGTAACTACATTCACAAAAAGAGTGAAAGATAATTAAGTCTATGTTATAATAGGCGAGATGGGAGAGATAAAGATGATAGAAATACTTACAAAAGATGACGTAGAAGAACTAAACAGCGAAAAAAATGATCAATACTACATTCCTGGTGAATTATTTAATGGGATGCAGTACAACCTTATAAGACTAGAAGTAAAATGGGCTTATGTGGCTGTATTAAATACATTATTGAATAAACCACATTATGATCAGGATAATAATGCCTATGTAAAAGATGATTCTCCTGCAATTATTGAGATGTTGGTTAAGATTGCGAATAAGAAAGTCAATGCCGCAAAGATTGAAGGATATCTTGATGAGATGGATGAATTAGAACTCGTAAGACGTGATGGAAGAAACGTTTACGTTAGAAAAATTGTTTCAATTTTTTAGAGAAAGGTTCCTTTCTCTTTTTTAATAGATAAGGGGGAATATTTATGTATCAGTTATTAATAAAGACATTTGTACGTGATTATAAGAATACTGAAAATGCACATGTAAGAGAACAATATGGAACAGTCTGTTCTATTATTTCTATAGTATGTAATATCATACTTGTAGTATTTAAACTCATTTTTGGCACATTAGTTCATTCTGTTTCTATTGTGGCAGATGGTTACAACAACTTATCTGATGCAGGAAGTAATATTGCGACATTCTTTGGCTTTAAGCTTGCGAATAAGCATCCAGATGCAGAACATCCATATGGTCATGGACGTTTTGAATATATTACCGGTCTAGGTATTTCTTTTTTAATTATTTTAGTTGGTTTAATGAGTTTAAAGGATGCAGTCTTAAAACTCTTTAATCCAGAAGCAGTTAAGTTTAGTGTTCCTGCACTTATTGCTTTGATATTCTCAGTATTAGTTAAGATATGGATGGGTTATTTTAATCGTAAGGCAGGCAAGGAAATCAACTCAACCGCATTAGAAGCAGCTGCCCAGGATAGTATGAATGATGTTATGGCAACTTCTGCAACTATTGTGGCTCTAGTCGCTTCTTTAGTTACTGATCTACCAGTGGATAGTTTAATTGGTGCGGCAGTATCTGTTGTTGTAGTCATTTCAGGTATTTCTATCGCAAAATCAACTATTGATCCACTTCTTGGTATTAAACCAGATCCAGAAACAATTAAAGAAATAGAAGACTATTTAATGAGTAATAACTGCGTTATGGGTATTCATGATTTAATGATGCATGATTATGGCCCAGGACGTCGTTATTTAACTGTTCATTGTGAAGTAGATGCTTCTATAGATATGATGACAACACATGATGAAATAGACAATATTGAACGTGCAATGATGGAGAAGTTCCATATTCTTACTACTATTCATATGGATCCTATTGATATCCATGATACACTCACAAATGAGTTAAGAGATAAGATCAGTGACCTTGTAGAATCTATTGATTCATCACTCTCTATCCATGACTTTAGAATAGTGAGAGGTCCTACACATACAAACCTTGTCTTTGATGTATTAATGAAGGATGATAAGTATAGTAAGAAGGAACTTAATAAATTAATTACTTCTAAGGTCAAAGAAATGAATCAGACATATTATTGTGTTATTAATTTCGAATATTCATTTGTCTAGAAGTGTACAACCATAGTAAGAAATGTTAAAATCTTAATAGATAACTAACAATAATTTCATATATAAATTCGAGGTGATTCAAGTGAAGAAAGCAAGTAAGATTATTACAGGATTTAATAAAGGGGAATACAAAGCACTGATTAAGGATCTTTATACTGAAGATGCTAGACTTACAAAGCAGAAAAACCGTTATGTTGCTGCTTTGAAAAAATTCATTGATTTATATGGTGATGAAGAAGTAGAAATCTATAGTGCACCAGGACGTAGTGAAATCTGTGGTATGCATACAGATCATCAGCATGGTAAGATGCTTGCATGTGCTGTAAATCGTGATATTATTGCGGTTGTGACACCTACAGATGACAATGTTGTAAGAATTGTGTCTGAAGGATTCCCAGATATTCGTCCTATCACAATTAGTAAAGCAGGATTAAAGTTAGCTTTTGATGAACAGGGGACAACTGAATCTTTAATTAAAGGGATTGTATCTCAGTTTCAGAAACTAGGCTATGAAGTAGGTGGTTTTAAAGCTTATCTTACAAGTGAAGTACCACTTTATTCAGGTATGTCATCAAGTGCTGCAGTAGAAGTACTTCTTGCGACTATTTTAAATGGTTTATACAATAGTGGTTCTATTAGCCCATTAATTATTGCACAGATTGCACAGTATGCTGAAAATATCTATTTTGGTAAGCCATGTGGTTTAATGGACCAGGCAGCTTGTTCTATTGGTGGTTTAATTAAGATTGATTTCAAGGACCCTAAGAAACCACTTATCAAGAAACAGATGATCAAGTTTGAACAGTTCAATCATTCTTTATGTATTGTAGATACTAAAGATGTACCAGTTAACTTAACTAAAGAATATCGTGCTATTATCGAAGAAATGAGATCAGTTGCTAAATACTTCGGTAAAGAATTCTTAAGAGAAGTAGATGAAAATGAATTCTACGATCATATTATACCAATGCGTAAAGTATGTTCAGATAGAGCTATCTTACGTGCAATGCATTTCTATAGTGAAGAAAAGCGTGTGAATAAAGAATTAAAGGCACTAAGAGATGGTAACTTCAATGAGTTCAAGATTCAGATCAGACGTTCTGGTAACAGCTCATTTGAATATTTACAGAATGTTTATTCTTCAAAAGACCCTTCTCATCAGAACATTTCTCTTGCAATCTGTATGAGTGAAAAGATTCTAAAAGATAAGGGTGTAGTAAGAGTACATGGTCCTGGTTTTGAAGGTACTATTCAAGTATTTGTTGAAAATGATTATGCAAGAAAGTATAAGAATGAAATAGAAAAGTATATGGGTAAACATTGCTGTTATGTTACTCATATCAGACAGCAGGGCGCTATGAAAGTCATCTAAACGATGACTTTTTTTGTAATAGTTTTACATCATAAGACTTTAGATTTAACATAAAAAATGATAAAATGGCAAAGGACTTTTATATATACAAGGAGGGTGAATAACATGGATAAGATGACAAAAGAACATCTTACGAGTCTCTTAATAAATGGGACTTCAGAACAGATTCAGGAAGCGATAGATGATATTCACCCCGCGGATATTCTTGATGTATTACAGGATCATCATAGTCAGTTAAATAATATTCTTTCTAAACTTCCAAATGATATTATTGCGGATGTTATTGAGGAAGAAGAGGATGAAGATGAACAGTATGAGATCCTTAAAACATTCCTTAAAGATCGTCAGAGTGCTATCTTAGATGAGATGAGTGATGATGAATTAGCTGATTTGATTGGTGAACTAGATGATCCAGAAGAGCGTGCAGATGTATTATCTAAATTAGATTTAGAAGATAAGACACATATTGAAAGTCTGTTGAAGTATGATCCAAGCACTGCTGGTGGTATCATGACAACAGAATTCATTTCTATTAAAGCGAATAATACAGTATTAAAGACATTAGAGTTCTTACAGACTCAGGTTGAAGAAGATACAACATATTATTTATATGTTTTAGATAAAGAAAAGGTATTAAAAGGTGTTATTTCATTAAGAGATATTGTGTCTTCTTCTTTCGATACACCAATCATGGATATTGTGAATCCCAATGTAAAGACAGTAGATGTCAATATGGACCAGGAAGAAGTGGCTAAGAAGTTTATGAAATATGGCTTCTATATGATGCCAGTTGTTGATTCAGAATATCATATGCTTGGTGTTATTGAAATAGATGATGTTATGGATGTCATGGAAGAAGAAACAACAGAAGATATCAACTTGATGGCTGGTATGAGTGGTGAAGAACGTGTAGATTCTACGGTATTAGAATCCGCAAAGAGCCGTATTCCCTGGCTTATTGTAAACTTATTTACAGCTGTGATGGCGGCTGCAGTTGTTGCTAATTTTGAATCGACTATTGCGAAAGTAGTCTCTTTATCTTCAGTTATGTCCATTGTCACTGGAATGGGTGGTAATGCAGGGACACAGTCACTTACTATTTTATGTCGTGGTTTATCTCTTGGTGAAGTGGATAAAGACAATGCCTTCCAGATTTTCTGTAAAGAAATCACAGTTGGTTTATTATCAGGTATTGTGATTGGCATTATTGTCGCATTTGGTGCCTGGTGGTTTGCAAGCAACCCATGGTTTGGTTTAGTGGCAGGTCTTGCTATGATCTTAAATATGCTTGCAGCTAATATTGCGGGTTATTTAGTACCAGTTATCTTAAAACGTTTAAATATCGATCCAGCACTTGCATCAGGTGTATTTGTCACAACTGTGACAGACTGTATGGGATTTTTCTTCTTTTTAGGTCTTGCCACATTGTTCCTTCCTTTGTTAATATAAGGAACGGAGGATATGATTATGGAACATTTTACTTATAAAACTAAAGGAACTTGTGCAACTACTATTGATTTTGACTTAGAAGGTCATACTATTCATAACGTTGTATTTACTAGAGGATGTAATGGTAACTTAAAAGCCATTAGTAAACTTGTAGAAGGTAAAGAAGCTGAAGAAATTGCAGCTATTCTAGAAGGCAATACTTGTGGTATGAGAAATACATCATGTGCAGATCAGTTTGCATGTGCATTAAAAGAAGCAATCAAGTAATTAAAAAGGCAGAGAAATCTGCCTTTTAGTGTGCACAATAATCACCTAGAATGACTGCACTTAGTCCAAGCATTATACTTAAAACTATATAAAGCACTGCAAGAGTTGTATTGCCATTCTTATGTAAAGTGATAGATTCTAAAGCGAATGTAGAGAAGGTAGTAAATCCCCCACATAATCCTGTTTTAAGTAATAGAACGTAATGAGGATTCATAGATTTCTTTAAAGCTACAGTGCTAATAAAACCTATTAAGAAAGCCCCTAGAATATTAATAAATAGAGTCAGTAATGGAAATCCATGGGTTGTCTTTAAAGGAATTAAACCTACTAAATAACGTAACACTGAACCAATAAAACCACCCATACCGACATATATACATGCTGTCATAATTTCATCTCCCTTTTTGGGTATTATAAAATAGATGGAAGAGAGAATCAAAGGTGTTATAATACAAAAAAAGGGGTGGTATTATGTTGAAAATTACTTATATAGCACACAGCAGTTTCTTTATAGAAACAGATTGTACATGCTTGTTATTTGATTATTATACAGGGACTATTCCAAAAGTGCCTGTTGGTAAGAAATTTTATGTCTTTGCAAGTCATAGACATGGTGATCATTATTCAAAGAAAATCTTTGATTTAAAGAAAGAATACAATAATGTTCATTATTTACTATCTAGTGATATAGAGAAGATAGAAGATGATTCTATCACTTATTTAAAGGATAATATTGTTTATTTTGATTCTACTATAGAAGTCAGTACTTATTTATCGAATGATGAAGGTATTGCGTTTATGGTACAAGTAGATGGTTATACTCTTTATCATGCAGGAGATCTCAATAACTGGGATTGGGTTGGTGAAGATAAAGAATGGCTTGACTGGCAGAAGAACCTTTATCATACAGAATTAGAAAAGATGAAGGACTTTGATATTGATGTGGCCTTTGTTCCTTTAGATCCTCGTCTAGAAGATCATTATCATGAAGGTATGACAGATTTCCTAAAGGTTTGTCATACTCGTTATATTGTCCCAATGCATTGCTGGAATAAATATGATGTCATTGAAAGATTTATAGAAGAACACGGGCATAAAGACCAGGTTCTTGCATTTACACAAGATGGAGAAGTTATGGATGTCAAAATATAAAATACTTTGGATTATTCCCCTCTTTTTTATGATTTCTATATGTGGTGTTCTTTATTTTCAGAAAAATATATCTCATGATATGTCTCGCTTTGAGATTGCCTATATTAATAATCATTTGATTATTCCTGATAGTCAAGAAATCGTTGAAAAGGGATATCCTAAAAACGAATCAGGAGAAACCTATGGTCCTGATTTATCAGACTATGTAGGTAGTGTTCCTGATCTCATTCTTGCAGAAAGTAAAGAAGGGATTAAAGGTTACTTAAAGAAAACAGACAAGGATTCTATTACATCATCGTCACGTACATTACCACTCTATTTACAGGATGGTAAGACAAAGATTGCAGAACTGACACTCAAAACAAAATAATTTCCCAGGAAAAGGAGGAAAATCATGACACTCAATCAATTACGTTATGTCGTCATGGTGGCGCAAACTGGAAGCATTACTCAGGCTGCTAAAAGACTATTTATCTCACAGCCTTCTCTTACAAATGCGATTAAAGAATTAGAAAATGAAATGCATATCACAATCTTTAGGCGTACCAATAAAGGTGTTATTGTATCTAGGGAAGGAGAAACATTCTTAAGTTATGCTAGACAGGTATTAGATCAAGCTGATCTACTTGAAGAACGCTATATGAATGATAAACATCAAAGTCCCCATTTTAGTGTATCCTGCCAGCATTATTCTTTTGCGGTCAATGCCTTTGTAGATGTTATTAGACAGTTTGGTGTTAACCAATATGATTTCACATTAAGAGAAACAGAAACACATGAAATTATCGAAGATGTTTCTACTATGAAAAGTGAAATAGGTGTTCTTTATACATGTCCTAAGAATGAAGAAGTCATCATGAAGATGATCAGACAGAATAACTTGGAATTTAAAGAACTTTTTGTCGCAAAACCTCATGTTTTTATTTCGTATCACCATCCTCTAGCTTATAAGAAGACATTAACACTTAAGGACTTAGAAGATTACCCATATCTCTCTTTTGAACAGGGAGAGTATAATTCTTTCTATTTCTCAGAAGAAGTATTAAGTACATTAGATAGAAAGAGAAACATTAAGGTAAGAGACCGTGCAACACTCTTTAACTTGTTGATAGGTTTAAATGGTTATACAGTATCTACTGGTATTATCTCTAAAGAATTGAATGGTGAAACAATCATTTCCGTTCCTTTATTAGTGGATGAAATCATGAGAGTAGGCACTATTACACAGAAGAATATGATACTTTCACGTTATGGAGAAGCCTATATGGAGGCACTAAAAAAGCATATATAATGATAATCTCTTGATTTTACCACTTAAATATTACTAGTGATATTCTTGCTTTTTGTGATTTTTGGTGTAAAATACTACCAACATCACAAGTGTGATGTTGAAGGAGGTAAGACTCATGTTGAAACGTTATTTAGAGAAACTGATCTCTTTTGGCTGTAGTCTTCAGGATGTCCCTCGCGTAGATGTTGTTTATGAAATGCCAGAAGGTCAGAACTATCATTTAGTGAAATATATATCAGGAAAGCAAGGATGCTTATATGTTGATATCGATGCCTTCAAGAAGGAAAATCAAAAATCCTTATTTGCGTTATTTACAGAATTAAGACGTTATTATCAGGATTATACAAATATGAAACAACCTCATGATCTTGAATATGCAATCGATGCCAATGCTTTTGCGGTTATGGTAATGAAAGTCTATTTTGGTGTAGATTCTCCAGTTAATCATGATCTGCCAATGACAAGAGTGATGCTTGCATCTCATCATCTCTCACAACAATTAAATATCGAATAAAAAGAGTGGCTACGGCCACTCTTTTTATAAGGATTGTAAGGATATGTTTTTTTTAGTTACTAGTTAGAAGTAACTAACTAGATAATATCATGCACATGAGATAAATGCAATAGATATATTAAATTAATTTTTCTGGTCATTTTACTTGTTTAATAACTGTGGTTATGCTAAACTAACTACAGTTAGAGATTACTAACTTGGAGGTAAACAATGAACAAATATTTAATTGAGAAAGTATATGGACGCGAAATTATTGACTCTCGTGGAAATCCAACAGTAGAAGCAGAAGTGACTCTTGCAGATGGTACAGTAGGACGTGCTGCAAGCCCTAGTGGTGCTTCTACAGGTGAATTTGAAGCATTAGAATTAAGAGATAACGATCCTAAGAAGTTTGGTGGTAAAGGTGTTTCTAAGGCAGTCGAACATGTGAATAATGAAATTGCGAAAGCAGTCATTGGTGCAGATGCTAGAGATACATATCATGTTGATAAACTAATGATTGAAGCAGATGGTACAGAAGATAAATCTAACTTTGGCGCCAATGCGATTCTAGCTGTTTCTTTAGCGGCTGCTCAAGCTGCAGCTAAGAGTGAAGGTGTTTCTTTATACCGTTTCATTGGTGGTGTAAATGCGAATAAGCTTCCTGTTCCAATGATGAATATCTTAAATGGTGGTGCTCATGCTACAAATACTGTAGATGTACAGGAATTCATGATCATGCCAGTAGGTGCTGATAGTTTCAAGGATGCTCTAAGAATGGCTGCTGAAGTATTCCATGCATTACAGTCATTATTAAAGTCTAAGGGACTCGCTACTTCAGTAGGTGATGAAGGTGGATTTGCGCCAGATTTATCAACTGATGAAGAAACAATCGAAACTATTCTAGAAGCAGTTAAGAATGCAGGTTATGAACCAGGTAAAGACTTTGTACTTGCGATTGATGCTGCATCAAGTGAATGGAAGACAGATAAGAAGGGCTTCTATAAATTACCTAAATCAGGTAAAACTTATACTTCTGCAGAATTAATTGCGCATTGGAAGTCTTTAGTTGAAAAGTATCCAATCTATTCATTAGAAGATGGTTTAGATGAAGAAGACTGGGAAGGCTGGACTCTAATGACTCAGGAGTTAGGTGATAAAGTACAGCTAGTAGGTGATGACTTATTCGTTACTAATACTAAACGTTTATCTAAGGGTATTGAATTAAAAGCAGGTAATTCTATCCTCATTAAGCTAAACCAGATTGGTACTCTATCTGAAACATTAGAAGCCATTAAGATGGCACATAACGCAAACATGACAGCAATCGTATCTCATCGTTCAGGTGAAACAGAAGATACAACTATTGCAGACTTAGCTGTTGCACTCAATGCAGGTCAGATCAAAACTGGTGCACCAAGCAGAACTGAAAGAGTTGCTAAATACAATCAGTTACTTCGTATTGAAGAAGCTTTAGGTGATAGTGCAGTTTATCCTGGTATTAAGACATTCAAGTTCAATAAGTAAGGCAGAGAAATCTGCCTTTTTTTCTTTTCTTTCAAATGAATTATGTTATGATATATGAACATATTTTTGGGAGAAATATTATGAAATATTTTAAAAGAGGAGTACTTCTCACTTTGATTGGTGGGACATGCTGGGGCTTTTCAGGTGCAAGCGGGCAGTTCTTATTTACTTATTATCAAGCTAATCCACTCTGGCTTACATCTATGCGTATGTGTTTTGCAGGATTGTTGATTACATTATTTGGTGTATTTACACAAAAAGAATCTATGAAACGCTTAGTCAGTCAAAAGAAAGACTTACTTAAAACATTTGGTTTTGGTTTTGTCTTAATGTTGTGTCAGTTTACTTATTTACAGGCTATTAATACATCTAATGCGGGAACTGCTACAGTGTTGCAGTATCTTTCACCAATTTATATCATGATTGTCGTTTGTCTTACATTAAAGAGATTACCTAATAAGGTAGAATTATTATGTATTATCTTGGCTTTAGGTGGTGCTTTTGTGATTGCAACTCATGGTCATCTAAATGGTTTATCATTAACACCTGCAGGATTATTCTGGGATATTGCCTGTGGTTTTACGAGTGCTGCTTATTCTATCTATCCTAAGCGTCTGATGGCTGTATATGGCAGTGTTCCAGTCACTGGTATAGGAATGTTATTCGGCGGTATTGCGCTATTATGTGCAGGCAAGACATGGACTCTTGCCCCTGCATTAGACTTAGCTGGAGTACTTGCAACAATAGGTATTATAGTAATAGGAACAGCAGTTGCCTTCACATTATATTTACAGGGAGTTGTAGATATTGGTCCAGTCAAGGCAAGTATGATTGCAAGTATTGAACCTGTATCAGCTATATTATTTGCGTTTGTATGGTTATCTACACCATTCAAATGTATTGATCTTGTTGGTTTTACGATGATTCTTGTGACAATCTTCTTATTAGCTCTTCCTAGTGATCAAGTATCAAATTCATAACTATTACATATATTTTGTAATATAATAATATTAGGGAGTGGTTAATATGGAGAAGTTAAAGAAGGGGATTCCATTTCTCATTTATATGATGATTTGGTCTTTATATATTTTATTTGCCTGGTCAAGAACACATCCAGGACAGATTATTGAAGTGTCATTATTTATATTATATTTAGTGTTGCCGACATCAGCTTTTATTATATCAGTGCTTTACGGTCAGTCAGACCATCGTGCTATTTATTTGCTTACATTATTCTTTGGTATGATGGAAATACTTGGCTGTTATTTAAGCTTTATTCATGTATCGTTGACTGATATTGAAAAGATATTGGTACCAAGTTCAGAAATAGTATTATATGGTGTGATCCCGTCATTACTTGGAATCATGATTGGACAATATATAAACAAACAGAACCGCTACAACATGTAGCGGTTCTTTGTTAGAGTTCTTTGTTGTTAAGGATGCTGATTGTACTTCTATAAGAGATGATCAAAGCAAATAGTACAATGAATGCATATATTCCAATGAGTAGGAATGCTGAAATTTGACTCATCAACATGCCTACTGAAGTCGCACCACTTGCAACTGCAAGAAATAAAACAAGCATCAACATTAAGACAATAATAGTTGCCTTTTCACGACCGTACTTCATCATTACAGGAATCGTGATAGAAATATATATGAATGCGGAAAAGAGCATGGCAAGCTGGACAATTGTTGTTTCTAAGTTAATATGAGTTGCGGAACTTATAAGGAAAGCAATCAGCCATGATATGAATGTAACAGTGAGTGCATAGATATATTTCTCTAAACAGTATTCTCTCTTACTAAAAGGCAGGGCAAAGAGATAAGTCATCTCATTGTGATACATATCATAAGAAAATGAATTGAAGACAAGTCCTGTTCCCATAAATGTAAGATAACTAGAAATAGACGCAAATCCAGAATTTGCATAAGCCATAATCAGACAGATTACAACAATCGTTACAATATACTTTATTTGAGACTTGAGTAATAATAAATCTTTTTTGAGTAGTCCTTTCATAAGCGCTCTCCTTTTAATAGAATAGGAATCATTGTATCAATATGATTCTGTTCAATCACAATAGTAGGATAGTTTTCACTATAGAACTGTCTTTCGTTTGTAAGACATGAATAACCAAATGGTTCTTTCATTACTTCCAGCAGATAATCTTTATCTAAGCTTTTATAATCTTCTTTAGATACCTTTAACACACCATATTGAGACAGAAGTGTATCCATTTCTTCATGCATGATGATTTGTCCATGATCGATAATATAAAGATCATCACATAATGATTCTAAATCACTAGATATATGAGAAGAAATAAGAATAGTACAATCTTCTTTTTCCATATAATCTCTCAGTATATCTAGTATTTCATCTCTAGTAAGAACATCGAGTCCTGCAGTTAGTTCATCTAAAATCAGTAACTGAGCATGATGTGTTAACGCAATAATGATATTCAGTTTTGCTTTCATACCTGTAGAAAATGTACGAACTTTCTTATCTAAAGGGATATCAAAACGCTGACAATAAGATTGAAACAAATCTTCGTCAAAACGTTTATAAGTACATTTTAGAATACTGATTATATCGGATACAGTAAAGAATTCACTGAACCCTGTTTCACTTAATACAACACCAATTTCCTGTTTATCAGGTATCTGTATGTTACCTTCATCAATAGGATTAATACCAAGAATACTCTTGAATAATGTACTCTTACCAGCACCATTCATTCCTATAATTCCAGTAATAATACCTTTAGGGATATCTAGGCTGCATTCAAGAGTAAATGAGTCATAACTCTTTTTCAAATGATCAATGTGAATCATAAACATCCTCCATAATAAGAGATAACATGTCCTGCATTTCCTGATAAGTAATGCCAGAACACTTTCCTTTTTCTATAGCACGAGATAATAGTTCTTCTGTTTCTCTTAAACAATTTTCTTTCACTTCATTTTGAGAAACCTCTAATACATAGCTTCCTTTTCCATGAACAGTGGTTGTATACCCTTCTTTTTCTAAGAAATCATATGCTTTCTTCACAGTTAAAGCACTGATCTTTAATTCTTTAGATAAAGCACGTACTGAAGGAAGTGCTTCATTAGGAGATAACTGATTAGAAAGTATTGCTTCTTTAATAGCTTCTACAATCTGTTCATATATAGGAACCATTGATGAATGATTAATGATAATATGCATCTCTCTTCCTCCTATAAACAGTATATAACACCGTGCAATACAAAATTCAAATTATGAAAATAATAAGCATAATCTTTCAATGTTTGATAGTATACTCTTGAAAACAAGGAGGACATAATAATGAGTTTTAGAGAAGACTTTTATTGGGGTGGCGCAACTGCAGCCAACCAGCTAGAAGGTGGATGGCAGGAAGGTGGAAAAGGTATTTCCTGTCCTGACGTATGTACTGGAGGAAGTGCAACAGTAAGTAAACGCATTACACCAGTATTAGAAGAAGGTACTTTCTATCCTTCACATGATGCGATTGATCATTATCATCGTTTTAAGGAAGATATCGCATTATTCGCAGAAATGGGATTCAAGATGTATCGTTTCTCAATTGCATGGACTAGAATCTTCCCTAATGGAGATGAAGAAACACCAAATGAAGAAGGTTTAAAGTTCTATGAAGAATTAATTGATGAATGTCGAAAATACAATATTGAACCATTAATTACTATTTCCCATTATGAAGAACCATTTAACTTAACTAAGAAATGGAATGCCTGGGCAGATCGTCGTATGATTGACTGTTACTTAAACTTCTGTAAGGCAATTTTTACTAGATATAAAGGTAAAGTAAAATACTGGTTGACTTTCAATGAAATCAACTCAGCGACTACACCAATGGGTGGTTTCTTATCACAGGGTATTTTAAATGAAATCAAGACAATGAATTTCATGGAACAGGTAGATAATCCTCAGAATCGTTTCCAGGGATTACATCATCAGTTTGTGGCAAGTGCACTTGCAGTCAAAATGGCTCATGAAATTGATCCTAATTATCAAGTAGGATGTATGCAGATTATGGCCACTAGCTATGGTTTAACATGTGATCCTCATGATCAGATTGTGAACCAGGAAAAGAATCATTTAATGAACTGGTTCTGTTCAGATGTACAGTGCCGTGGTGCTTATCCAAACTATATTAAGAGATACTTTAAAGATAATAATATCAACATCGTTATGGAAGAAGGCGATGAAGATATCTTAAAGGCTGGTCCAGTTGATTTCTATACATGTTCTTATTATATGTCTAATTGTCAGACAGCAGATAAGAGTAAAGAGGCAGGTTCAGGTAATATCCTAGGTGGTGTATCAAACCCATATCTTAAAGCAAGTGACTGGGGCTGGCAGATTGATCCAATCGGTTTAAGATATTCATTAAATGAAATCTGGGATCGTTATCAGAAGCCAATCTTTGTCGTAGAAAACGGCTTAGGTGCTTATGATAAGATTGATGAAGATGGTAAAGTACGTGATGATTATCGTATTGATTACTTAAGAAGCCATATTGAACAGATGCATGAGGCTGTATTAGATGGTGTTGATTTAAGAGGTTATACTCCTTGGGGATGTATTGACTTAGTATCAGCATCTACTGGTGAAATGGCTAAACGTTATGGTTTCATCTTTGTAGAAAGATATGATGATGGAACAGGTGACTTCTCTAGACGTAGAAAAGAATCATTCTACTGGTATCAGAAAGTCATTAAAACAAATGGTGAAGATCTAAAATAATACGAAAAAGAAGGGCTATGAATCCATAGTCCTTCTTTAATGTTGATGTCTTTTCTGTTTTACAGAGTTACCTTCTTCAGGGCCTCTAAAATCTACTAAAGATCCTAAATCATAGACCTTAAATCCTGCTTTGACTAATTTTCTTGAACCTTCATGTGCAGTTCCAGCTGCAAGAGCATAAACATAATATGTTGCAGTAGGATCAAGATCTCTTTTTGCATGCTGATCAATTAGTCTTGCAGGATAACATTGTGCATCGACTGGATGTCTTACATCAAACTTTAAATCATCATCCACACATAGTAGAATAATATTCATATTATTTTGAAACTCTTCATAAGCATGATTGAATTCAAGTGTTTGTACTGCTTCTTTACGTTTAAAAAACATAGACTCACCTCACGTATACAATAATATCATTTTCTTATGTATTTTACTATTGCTTTTTATAAATTGGTATGGTAATATAAACAAGCAGTTTAACTTAGGGGCTTGGTCCAATGGTAGAACATCGGTCTCCAAAACCGTTGATACGGGTTCGATTCCTGTAGCCCCTGCCATCTGTAAATAACGAACACTTCGGTGTTCGTTTTTTTTATTTATTTTATGTTTATTTATTTAATACTCCTTTTGATGTGGTATAATAGAGTTATGAAAGGGGTTACAATTTATGGCAAAAACTTTAGCATGTATCGTAACAGATCCAGTAGGTTTATATGCGACACCTGCAATGGATCTTATCGAAGTCGCAAAGACTTTCGACAGTGACTTTACCTTAACTTATTCAGGTAAGACTGTGAATCTTAAATCGATGATGGGCGTTCTTTCATTAGGTATTCCAACAAAGGCAAAGATTGTGATTACTGCCGATGGAGAAGATGAAGAAACAGGTATTAAAGCAGTGCATGAAAAAATGAAAGAATTAGGTATTATCGGATAAAGAATGCATGATGCATTCTTTTTCTTTTTTATGTATAATAGGCGTAAGGAGTTGATGGTATGAAACCAATGATGTGTTTTGATGTAGATGGTACTATTAGAGGTACGACAGATGAACATATAGTATATGATTCAACGATTCTTGCGCTTAAGAAATTAAAGGAAGCAGGATATCCAATCGTTGTTTCAACAGGAAGAGGAAGAGATTCTTTCTTACGTACGGGTATACAGGATATTGCGGACTGGGATGGATTTGTGTTTAATAACGGTCAGTTGATTACAGATGGGAAAGGCAATGTGATCAATGCCCATCATTTTAAGAATGAAGATGTTATTCATACAATTGCGAAAGCAGATGAATTGAATCTTGCAGTGACTTTGAAGAAGGAACATCGCATTATCACAAAAGAACCAGATGAATATGTCTTAGAGACACAGCGTTATTTTGGAAACCAGATAGGACCGGTTGAAAAGTATAACGGGACTGATCTTGTCGATATGATGATTATCTATGGTCCTAAAGGGTGGGATTATAAACCATTTCTTGATTTAGAAGGTATTTCTGTATTACCAGGTTTATCCTGTTTTGCGGATGTTGCTATTGCAGGTGTATCTAAAGCAACAGGTATTATGGAATTAGGTAAAGTATTAGGTAGTGATCATTATATATGTTTTGGTGATTCACAGAATGATATAGAAATGATGAAGCATGCCTCAACATCAATTTGTATGGGTAATGGTGATGCAATGACTAAAGCGGAAGCAGATTACGTAACTGCAGATATTGATGATGATGGTATTTATAAAGCTTGTATTCATTTTGGATATATAAAGGAGTAGAGAAAAATGACATTAAAAGAAGCATATGAAACAGGTAGAGATTTAGATGTATATGTAGATAGCGAAATGGCTGATCAGGATTCACATAGTTTTGATGATTTATGGCAGTCTATTTATGATATTGTACAGGTAGCAGTAGGGGGTATTGTAGAAGAAGACCCTGAAGAATTAAAAAAAGCCATTGAATGGCTTAAGGAAACACAGGATAAAACAGAAGCCTATAAGACTTTAGATATCCCATTTGAGGTGAAGTAATGAAAGTAGTAGATATGCATTGTGATACACTCTATGAGATGGAAAAGAATCACCTCTCATTAAGTGAAAATAACTTAAATATTGATTTAAAAAAGATGGAAGAAGGAGATTATCTTTTACAGAACTTCGCTATCTTCACTGAACTAAAGAAAACAGCTGATCCAGTTGATCATGTGATGAAATGTATTGATTATTTTTATCAGGAAATGAGAAAGAATAAGGATAAGATCCACCCAGTTACAACTTATGATGAAATTATGGAAAATACACATAATGGTATCATGAGTGCACTGCTTACTATTGAAGAAGGGGCAGTCATTCATGAAGACCTTTCTTATTTAAGAAACTATTATCGTTTAGGTGTACGTATGGTTGCATTAAGCTGGAATCATATCAATGGACTCACATATCCTAATTTTGATATGAATGATGATACACATGGCTATCATACATATGATGATGTACATGGTCTCACTGATGCAGGGAAAGCCTATATCAAAGAGATGGAAGATCTAGGCATGATTATTGATGTGTCTCATATGTCAGATAAATGTTTCTATGATGTGTTAGATATCGTCAAGAAACCTTTTGTGGCATCTCATTCTAATGCACGTGCTGTATGTCCTCATGCCCGTAATATGAGTGATGATATGATTTTAAAGCTTGCGCATCGTGGTGGTGTTATGGGTCTTAACTATGCTGCAGGTTTCTTAGGTGAGAATGTGGAAAAGTCACGTATTGAAGATATGGTGAAGCATATTCTTTATATCAAGGACTTAGCAGGTATTGAATGTATTGGCTTAGGTTCTGATTTTGATGGTATTTCACAAAATCTAGAAATGAAAAATGCGTCTTATTTACCTCAATTAGAAAAGGCACTTAGAGACGCAGGATTGACAACTGAAGAAATTGAAAAAGTCTTCTATAAAAACGTATTACGTGTTTATAGAGAAATCTTGAAATAGAAAAAATGACAGGCCGTATATGATGGGGAAGCCTGTCATTTTTCTTTTAATAACTTTTTGGGGGAGAAGTTATGTAGTCACTTGGGAGTATCCGTGAACTACATATATCAATATAACGGAGAATTGTGAACGTAATATGAATATGGTTCATATTTATGTAAAATAGTGCCTTTTGAAGTTTTGAACAGATAGCAATTTATGTAAAATAGTGCACATGTCTTTCTTTTTTTAATTTGAAAAATATTATATAATAATATAGATAAATAACATGAAGGAGAGAAAATATGAAAAATTTATTTTATCGCCTGATGATCTATCTAGATACAGCTAGTGAAACAGATACAAACTATTTTATTGCTTTATTTATGGCTAATAATTTCTATCGTATCCCAGATATGCGTATTAGTGAACTTGCAGAAGAGTGCTTTGTATCTCCTGCGACCATTTCACGTTTCTGTCGTGCTTTAGGGTATGAAAACTTTGCGCATTTAAAACAGGAATGCAATAGTTTTCATTCTAATAATAAGAAATTCAATAATTTGATTAATATTGATTTGGAATGTATGGCACATTCACCAGAAAAGGCTACCGAAGAGTTTGCTCAGCAGATTATTGAATCCACATCACAGCTCTCAAAGATACTTGATTGGAAGATACTAGACGAAGTACTTCATTTAATTCATGATCATGATGAAGTGGCTTTCTTTGGAACGCAGTTCTCGACAAGTGCGGCAATATTACTACAGACGGATTTATTGATGTTAGAGAAGTTTACTATCGCATATATGGATTCAGAAAGACAGTTAGAATGTGCAAAACAGATGAACGAAGATTCAGTGGCGATTGTGATTTCATTGAATGGTAACTTTGAACATGTGGGACATAAGGTCTTACAGTATCTTCATAAATCTAAATGTCATATTGTATGGATTACTTCTACTCATGAAGATAATCTAGGTATTCCTGTGGAATATAAGGTATTAGTCGGTGGTTCTCTTGAAAATAAGACAACAAAGCATGCTTTATTAACTGCAGTACAGTTAATGAGTTTACGTTACTATAGTTTGTTTTGTCCAGATCTCAAATCAATGAAAAAGAAATTGGTGTAGGTGATTATATGAGAATAATTAAATCAGAAACAATTACAGAAACAATCAAAGAATTATGTATTAAAGGAGCTTGTCATCTTCCTACAGATGTCTATAACCGTTTATTAGAAGCCATCTCTACAGAAGATTCTCCTGTTTCTAAACATACATTAGAAATATTAAAGGAAAATGCGGATATAGCATCTCAGAACCAGGAACCCATCTGCCAGGATACAGGAATGGCATGCATTTTTGTAGAAATAGGTCAGGAAGTCTATGTAGAAGGTAACCTTACAGAAGCAATCAATGAAGGGGTCAGACAGGGATATACTGAAGGATATTTAAGAAAGAGTGTGGTGGATGATCCTGTTTTTGACCGTATTAATACAAAAGACAATACACCAGCGATTATTCATTATGATATTGTGCCTGGAGATAAGTTAAAGATTACGGTAGCACCTAAAGGATTTGGCAGTGAAAATATGTGCCAGGTGAAGATGCTTAAACCAAGTGATGGAATTGAGGGTGTAAAGGACTTTATCTTAAAGGTTGTAGAAGATGCAGGTCCTAACCCATGTCCTCCTATTGTGATTGGTGTAGGTATTGGTGGTACATTTGATCATGTTACTTATCTTGCAAAGAAGGCAATGATCAAGAAGATAGAAGAACATCATCCAGATCCTCGTTATCATGCATTAGAAGAAGAAATGTTGGAAAAGGTGAATGCGACTGGTATTGGTCCTGCAGGATTTGGTGGTAAGACAACAGCGCTTGCCTTACATGTGGAAACTTGTCCTACTCATATTGCAGGTTTACCTTGTGCTGTGGCTATCTGCTGTCATGTATCACGTCATCAGGAGGTTACATTATGATAAAGTTAGAAACACCTCTTACTATTGAAAAGGTTGAATCACTTCATGCAGGTGATCAGGTATTATTAAGCGGTACTATTTATACAGGACGTGATGCAGCACATAAACGTTTTGTAGAAGCATTAAAAAACAATGAAACACTTCCTTTTGATCCTTATGATCAGGTGATTTATTTTGTGGGTCCTACACCTACAAAGCCAGGTCATGTTATTGGCAGCTGCGGACCTACAACATCTTATCGTATGGATGCTTATTCTCCTACAATGTTAGCACAGGGATTAAGAGGTATGATTGGTAAAGGAAGAAGAAATAACGACGTAAAAGAAGCAATGAAAAAATACAAAGGTGTTTATTTTGGTGCTATTGGTGGTGCAGGAGCGATTATAGCTTCTTGTATTAAATCATGTGAAGTGATTGCCTATGAAGACCTTGGTCCTGAAGCGGTACGTCGTCTAGTTGTAGAAGATCTACCACTTACTGTTGTAATTGATAGTGAAGGACATGATCTCTATGAAATAGGCCGTCAGGATTATTTGGAAGGAAAGGAATAGTTATGGATCAGCCATTTAGAGATTATAATGAGACGGATATTCTATATCTTCTCATGACATATGTAAATTTTTCATCTGGACAGGATATGTATTACAGTATTGCGAAAACAATACTTACACATCTTGAACAGATTCCTAGTATTTCAATTAATGATCTTGCAGAGCTTTGTTATACATCTCCAGCAACAATCTCAAGATTCTGCAAGGATTTAAACTGTCGTAACTTTGCAACATTCAAAAAAGAAATGGCGATTGCTTTAGAAATAGCACATGATGAAATTCATTTCTCTTTTGATGACGATTTTAAGATTAAAAAGAATCCTCAATATCTTGTAGATAAAGTTTATGATGATACAAAGAAATCATTGGAATTAGGACAGCAGCAGTTAGATATCAAAGATGTTGATAAAATCTGCGAACTTATTCATGATGCTCCTCAGGTATTTATGATTGGTTATCAGTTCTCACGTATTGCCTGTCAGGATTTTCAGTTAAAGATGTTGAAACTTGAAAAGTTCCTCTATGCTTTTGCGAATAGAGGAGATGAAGTTCAAAGACTTGATTTGATTGAAGAAAATGATCTGGTTATTATTGTGACAGTACGTGCAAGAAGAGAATTGATTGATTCATTGATTACACGTGTTAAGAAACAGAAGGCTCGTATTTTGATTGTGACTATGAATAAGGATTATACAAATCCTGAAGTAGATTACTATTACCATTTAAATGGTGAAGAAAGTGATTATACACAGTCTTCTATTTCTGGCTTTATTGATACAGTTTCATTCTTAAATGTTGTATATTTGCGTTATGGTTTACTCTATAATCAATATTTGTTATAACTATATACGTAGTACAAACAAAATGGTATAATGGAACAAGTTGAAAAGAAAGGAAGTATCTATTCATGAAGAAAAATGAATTAGTAGAAAAAGTTGCTGAAGGTGCATCTTTAACTAAAGCTGATGCAGAACGTGCTATTAATGCTTTAGTTGATGCAGTATCTGGAGCTCTTGTTGAAGGTGATAAAGTTGCTTTAAAAGGTCTTGGAACTTTTGAAGTAAGAGAAAGAAAAGCGAGAACAGGTATTAATCCTAGAACTCGTGAAACTATCGAAATCCCAGCAAGTAAAGTTCCTGCTTTTAAAGCAAGCTCTACACTTAAGGATGCAGTGAATAAATAATATTAAAAAAGTGCTTCGGCACTTTTTTATTTTAATTATTTAGTTTAGAATTAAATAAAAGGGAGTGGTGAGGATGATTACAATACTCTATACATCAAAGCATGGAGCAACAGCTAAAATAGCACGTGTTATTAATACATATCTTGATCATACATGCACGTTGATGAACCTAGATGAATTAGATATGGCTGTCTTGGAGAAGACAGATACGATTGTTTTAGGTATTCCTGTGTATTATGGGGCACTTGATCCAAAGATGGTGGATTTTATCAAGAAGAATCAGGGATTACTTATTAAGAAGCATTATTCTATTTACATTACAGCTCTTTTCCATGCTGAATTCATGAGTTATATTACTAAAGAGTTTGATTATTCTATATTAAAGAATGTAACGACAATGGCAGGACTTGGCGGTGCAATCTATTATCCTGATTTAAGTATTCAGGAGAAGATGGTTCTTGCAGTCATGAATAAGAATCGTCCAGTCATTCCAAAAGAACATCATATCAATATCTTTGAGAACTTCGATAATCATGAAATAGAATTATTCTCACAGAAGATCAAAAGAATTGAAGATTATGCAACAAAGGCAAGATAAAAAGGAGAAGCGACCTGCTTCTCCTTTAAAATTAATCAACAATAATTGTACCTTCTTTAGGTCCACCAGCAGCATTTGATTCATCTGTATCAATATGCATGAAAGTAGCATATGTATCTTTAACACGGCACATAACATCACCAAAGATTAAAGAACGACCATTTGTTTCAACTTCTACTTTTACAATCTGGCGGTCCTTAATACCCATTGCTTCAGCATCTTCTGGAGAGAAATGGATATGACGTTTTGCAGCAATAACGCCTTCAGTTAATTCAACTTCACCTTTAGGGCCAACTAATTTACAAGCTCCACTACCAGCAAGGTCTCCAGATCCTCTAACAGGTGCTTCTAAACCTAATGCTCTTGCATCAGTAAGAGCTAATTCAATCTGAGTATGGTCTCTAACAGGTCCAAGAACAGACATAGCTTTTTCGCCTCTAGATCCTACAACCTTTACCTTTTCAGCACATGCAAACTGACCTGGCTGAGAAAGATCCTTTTTCTTTGTTAGTTCATAACCTTCACCAAATAATGTTTCTAAATCAGCCTGACTTAAGTGAATGTGTCTAGCTGAAGTTTCAATAATAATTTTGTTACTCATAATCTGCCTCCTAGTCACGTATTGTACACCCTTTTATGTGTTTTGAAAAGGCTTACTTTACAAATATCTATAAGTGTAACCTGTCAATGTTTATTTCCATTGATTCTTAAAACTGCTATAATATTTGTAAGTGAGGTTGATGTTATGATAAATGTTATTACGTCGGAATTACCAATAATATGGAAGTTTGTAAAATCAGCTATTGATTTATTGGCAGTATGGGTTTTATTATATTATGGTATCATGATGTTCAAGACAAACATGCGTACTATGCAGTTATTTAAAGGGGTTATTGTTGTCCTTCTTGTTAAGGCCACTACAAGTGTACTAGGTTTAGTTACTCTTGGTACAATTGTTGATGCAGTGATCACATGGGGAGTATTGGCTATTGTTGTTATCTTCCAGCCAGAAATACGAGTTTTATTAGAGAAGATGGGACAGACTAAAAATGAAGTACAGCATCGCTTATCTGATGATGAAAGAGAACGTGCAATGGATGAACTTGTTGAATCTATTACAACAATGTCTAAGGATAAGACAGGTGCACTTATTACTTTTGAACGTCGTCAGTCTTTACAGGATTTTATTAATACTGGTGTGAAGGTATCTGCATCTATTAAAGCAGAACTTTTAACAACTATCTTTTATGAAGGAACACCTCTTCATGATGGCGCAACTATTATAAAGAATGATATGATTGTTGCTTCTGCCTGCTTTTATCCTCCTACAAATAAGGAAATTCCTTCACAGTATGGAGCAAGACATAGAGCGGCAATTGGTATTAGCGAAATCACAGATTCTTTGACAGTGGTTGTATCTGAAGAAACAGGAAATGTCAGTTTTGCAGCGAATGGAGAATTGACAAGAATCAATTTGAATGAGCTTCGCTCTAAATTAATTGCTGAATTGAACTGGTATGGAGAAGGTGGTGAATCCCATGACTGATCCTAAGAAAAAGAAACAAACGGATTCTACAACGGATTTCTTCTTACAGTTTGTAAAGGAAGAAAAATCTGAAAAAGAGAAGACAGAAGCTAAAAAAGAAGAAAGAGAACAGACCTATACAAAAACAGTAGAAAAGGTTTCTACAGGCTATAACTACTTTAATAAGCTGTTAGATAAGCTTCTTGAGAATAAGCATTCTGTGCGTATTCTTTCATTTGTGCTTGCTTTATTCTTATTTGTTTCATTCTCTGGTGGGGATGTAATGAATTCTACAACGGCTGGGGCAACTCTTAAGAAGGTGCCAGTACAGGTAGAAGGATTAAAGGATGGCTATGATGTATCAGGAATACCTCCAACTGTAGAAATAGGTTTGATTGGTCCTTCTATGGATATCTATACAACTAAGCTAACAAGTAATTATGAGGTTTATTGTGATTTATCTGAATATAATGAAGGAACACATCATGTTACATTAAAGACAAGAAATTTTGATAGTGATTTGACTGTGATGCTTATTCCTGAAACAGTGACAATTAAGATTCTGCCTAAGGTGGATGCAAAGTTCGATTTAGGCTATAAGTTTATTAATCAAGATAAATTAAATGAAAAATATAGTGTTTCAGTCGATTCAATATCTACAAAACGTGTTACAATAACAGCGACACAGAATAATCTTGATAAGATTGATAAGGTCCAGGCGCTTATTGATGTGGAGGATAAGACAAAGGCATTTGAACAGGCATGTGAAATTAAAGCTTTTGATGCAGATGGAAATGAAGTACAATGTACAATCGCACCAGAAAAGGTGAATGTCAGCTGTCATGTTGACTCTTATTCTAAAGAAGTGCCAGTTAAACCAGAATTTGTTGGGCAGTTGCAGGAAGGCTATCAGATGACAAATTATAAGTTATCTAGTTCTACTGTAACAATCTATGGTAAACGTACTGATATTAGTGATATTAACTATATTACATGTCAGGTCGATATTTCTAATTTATCAGGATCAACAACTTTATCTGGTATCGCATTACAGGGGAATGACAAAATCAATAAGATATCACAGAATACTATTGATGTGACTATGTTTATTGAGAAAAAATAGAGAGGAAAAGTAAAGATGGGTAAATATTTTGGAACAGATGGTTTTAGAGGAGAAGCAAACAAGGATTTAACAGTAGAACATGCTTTTAAAGTAGGTCGTTATTTAGGCTGGTACTATAACCGTCATCATAAAGCAAGAATCGTTATTGGGAAGGATACAAGACGTTCAAGTTATATGTTTGAATATGCACTTGTAGCTGGTTTAACTGCAAGTGGTGCAGATGCATATCTTCTTCATGTAACTACAACACCTTCAGTATCTTATATTGTAAGAACTGATGGATTTGATTGTGGTATCATGATTTCTGCATCACATAACCCTTATTATGATAATGGTATTAAGCTTATTAATGATAAAGGTCAGAAGTTTGATGCAGATGTTGAAAAGCAGATTGAAATGTATATTGATGGTTTGACTGAAGAACTTCCATATGCAACTAAGGATGATATCGGTCGTGCTTTTGATTACTCTATGGGTAGAAACAGATATATCGGTTACTTAATGAGTATTCCTAAGAGAGCATTTAGAAATGTACGTGTTGGTTTAGATTGTGCTAATGGTGCGTCTTCAAATATCGCAAAGGCAGTATTTGATGCATTAGGTGCAGAAACATATGTTATCAATGATCATCCTGATGGAGTGAATATCAATACTGACTGTGGTTCTACACATATGGGTGCATTACAGAACTTTGTCCGTGAAAAAGGTTTAGATATCGGTTTTGCATTTGATGGTGATGCAGACAGATGTTTAGCTGTAGATGAATTTGGTAGAGTTGTTGATGGTGACTTGATTCTTTATGTATGTGGTCAGGAGTTAAAGAATAACAATGAACTCGCTAACAATACAATCGTTACTACAATTATGAGTAATATTGGTCTTTATAAGGCTTTAGATAAGATTGGTATTGGTTATGCAAAGACTGCTGTTGGTGATAAATATGTTTATGAAAACATGGTGACTAATGGCAACGTTATTGGTGGAGAACAGTCTGGTCATATTATTTTCTCTAAGCATGCAACTACAGGTGATGGTATCTTAACATCATTAAAGATTCTAGAAACATGTATTGAAAATAAGAAGACTTTAGCTCAGTTAACAGAACCAGTTACTATTTATCCACAGCTATTAATCAATGTACGTGTAAAAGATAAAGCTGAAGTATTAAATGATGAAGATATCAAGAAAGCAATTGAAGAAGTGACAGAAACATTAGGAGATGATGGTCGTATTCTAGTAAGAGAATCTGGTACAGAACCATTAATTCGTGTCATGGTTGAAGCACAGACAGATGAAATCTGTCATGAAAATGTGCTTAAGGTAGTAAATCTTATTAAAGAAAAAGGCTATGCCGTTAAATAATCACATAATCTAACAAAATATTGCCACTTTGCTGGCAATATTTTCACTATAATGGTAAATATGGGAGGTGAGTCTCTTGAAATACAAAATTAACATCATTGATGATGAAAAACAATTGAATGATCTAGTAAGAACTTATTTAGAAAAAGAAGGATATGAATGTACTTCTTTCTATACATATGATGAAGCCTTAATGCATTGTGATGATGATGTTCATTTATGGCTTGTTGATATCATGCTTGATAAGAATAGTGGTTTTGACTTATTAACTGCTATTAAATCAGCACGTCCTGATATGCCTATTGTCTTCATGTCTGCAAGAGATCAGGAATTTGATCGTATTATAGGTTTAGAAAAGGGCTGTGATGAATATATCACAAAACCATTTAATATGAAGGAAGTGATTCTTCGTATTCATAATGTCTTAAAGCGTGTTTATAAGGATACTGAAATGATTGATATCGATGGTTATATGATTGATGAATCAAAGCGTAAAGTATTAGAGAATGGTCATGAAATTGATTTAACAACTAAAGAATATGAACTACTTCTCTATTTCATGAAGAATAAAGGTATTGCGATTTCTCGTGAACAGGTCTTAACACGTGTCTGGGATGAAAACTATTTTGGTAGTGACCGTGTCGTAGATGATACATTAAGACGTTTAAGAAAGAAGATGCCAAATATCAATATCAAGACAATTTATGGTTTTGGCTATAGATTAGACTAATGTTTAAATCCCTTTCTTTATTGAAACAGCTTCTTGTGGTTATTCTAGGTTTAGCTATTATGCTTGTGGCTGTTGTTATGCCGGTTGTGGATTCTAATGTTCATGATATTATCGATGACCAGATGTATGAAAAGCTAGAAACATCACAAAGAGATACTGTAGAATATGATTTCATGCCTTCTAATAATAAAGAGAAGCCTATTTATACAATTGTCTATGATCCAGTAGAAAATGCCTTCACATTTAGTAACCTGCATGGTGATGCCACTACATTGACATTACTTTATAATTACTTATTTGGACGTGATTTAGAGAAGATAGTTAACAGTAGAAGACACTATACGATAGAAAATAAAGGGACTTATGCAAGAGAAACCTATTATTATCGTATTATGAAGGTTGATGATGAGTATTTGATTTCTATTATGTCTAACTCTTATTCAGATAAGCTGATTAGGGATATTCGTAATCGTATTATTTATATTCTTTATGCAGTACTCACAATCTTTGCGTTAGTTCTTGTTTTATGGGTTATCTCTTTGATTCGTCCTTTAAAGAAAATTAAAACCTATGTAGATTCTATTGCGAATCGTGAGGATAGCACCCTTGTCATGGATAGACAGGATGAAATAGGGGTTGTTGGTAATGCGATTGTGACAATGAAGGATGAACTCATGAAGCAGGAAAAGGTCAAAGAAGAAATGATTCATAACATTTCTCATGACTTAAAAACACCTATTGCACTTATTAAGACCTATGGACAAAGTGTGAAAGATGATATCTACCCATATGGTGATAAAGAAAGTTCTATGGATGTTATTTTAGAAAATGCGGACCGCTTAGAACATAAAGTTAAATCATTACTCTATTTAAATAGACTAGACTACTTGAGTGCAGAAGAAAGTGAATTAAAACCTTTCCCAATCAAAGATTTAATTGAACATATTGTTATGCAGATGGAAGCAATGCAGCACATACATATAGAAACAGATCTAGATGATGTAGCCTTTATCGGTAATGAAGAGCATTGGCGTGTTGCGATAGAGAATATTATTGATAATGCGTCACGTTATATGAAGTCTGTGATTATGATTACATTAAAGAAAGATACACTTATTATCTATAATGATGGGGATCCTATTGATGAAGATAAGAAAGAGGATCTTTTCAACCCTTATGTTAAAGGGGTGAAAGGACAGTTTGGTTTAGGTCTTTCTATTGTCGCAAAAATTGCAGATATGTATGGCTATGATATTCATGCTGAAAATAAAGATCCAGGCGTTGCATTTATATTTACGAAAAGAGCTTCCTAGTTAGGAAGCTTTTTGTGTTAGAATAGAATAAAGGAGTTGAGAATATGACTTATTTTGGAGAACATACGCCAAAGCTTGGTTTTGGTATGATGCGCTTACCACGCACTAATGGACAGATTGATATTGAAGAAACAAAGACGATGGTGGATGCCTTTATGGATGCTGGATTGACTTATTTTGATACAGCATATGTCTATGAAGGTTCAGAGGAAGCAACTAGAATTGCGCTTGTAGAACGTTACCCTCGTGATTCCTATACTTTGGCTTCTAAGATCAATGCAAAGATGATGTGTCATGATGAAGAAAGCTGTCAGGCACAATTAAAGGTCAGCTTAGAAAGAACTGGTGCAGGATATTTTGATTATTATCTTCTACATGCATTATCTGATGCCAATGTTGCTTTGTATGATCAATATCATATATGGGACTTTGTGAAGGATGCAAAAGAAAAAGGGTTGATCCAACATTATGGTTTCTCTTTCCATGGGACACCACAATTATTAGATGATTTACTCACTAAACATCCTGATGTAGAATTTGTACAGTTACAATTAAATTATGCAGACTGGGAAAATCCTGCTATTACATCTCGTGCTAATTATGAAATTGCGAGAAAGCATAAGAAATCTATTGTTGTTATGGAACCTATTAAGGGTGGGACATTGGCTACTCCTCCCGATTCAGTAAGAGATATTCTATATAATGCGAATCCTCATATGTCCATTGCATCATGGGCTGTACGTTATGTGGCATCACTTGATGGGATCATTACAGTATTAAGTGGTATGAGTACAATGGAACAGGTATTAGATAATATTTCTTATATGAAGGACTTTAAGCCTTTAAGTGAAGAAGAACAGAATACAATTAAAGAAGCACAAAAAGCATTGGATGCGATTGAGTCTATTCCTTGTACAGCATGTCGTTATTGTACACCAGGCTGCCCTATGGGTATTGAAATCCCTGATATCTTCAAGGCGATGAACTGGTATAAGATTTATGGCATGAAGGATAAAGCAAAGAATCGCTATGAAGGTATTATAGAAAAGAGTGCGAAAGCATCTGAGTGTATAGGATGTGGTCAATGTGAGGGTGTCTGTCCACAGCAGTTATCTATCATCAAATATTTAAAAGAATGTGCTGATCTATTAGAGGAGTGATGTATTTGAAAAAATGGGTAGTATGTCTATTAAGTTTATTATTAATAACAGGATGTACACAAAAAAAGGTTGAATTACCTCATCCTGTCACAATTGAATTCTATTCAGTCAAGACATGTGCTGAATGTATCGCATTTAAGAAGAATGCGATTCCTTATTTAAAGAAACGTTATAAGAATATTTCTATCAAGATGTACGATATGGATGATATGAAGACAACAGTCCATTATGACCAGGCAGTGAATTCGTTAAAGGATTTTGATGATGAATTTTATGGTTTAGGTCCATTTATCTATGTAAAGGGTTATTTCGCATTATTAGGATATGAAACAGATGATGAAGAGATATTGGCAAAAGATATTGAACGCGTCGCTAATGGAAAGAAACCTACTCAAGATTTTAGTGATCGTAGGTTTATTGTTAAGTAGTACATCATGTAAAAAGAATGTATATTCTGTAAAAGTCTATGGACTTAAGTCTTGTGGAAATTGTAGAATATTAATAGACGATTTCAAGGATGATGAAAATATCCAGCTGCATATGATTGATATTGATACACATATTTTAGCCTACAAGAAAGATATCGCATTATATGTTGGTTTGAGTGATAACCAGGCACCTGTCATAATGACAGATTCATTTGCGAAAGCAGGCTATTCAAGTAAAGATTATAAAGTACTCAAGGATGCAATCATATCAGGTAAGAAACCAGATCTAAAAAATTATTATAAAAGGAGATAGAATTATGGCAACACCACATAATGAAGCAAAAAAAGGTGATATCGCAAAAACAGTCTTAATGCCAGGAGACCCATTACGAGCAAAATATCTGGCAGAAACATATCTAGAAGATGTCGTACAGTTTAATGCTGTAAGAAACATGTTTGGATATACAGGAACTTATAAAGGAAAGAAGATTTCTATTATGGGTTCAGGAATGGGTATGCCTTCTATCGGTATCTATTCTTATGAATTATTTACACAATATGATGTAGAAAACATTATCCGTATTGGTAGTGCAGGTTCTATGCAGAAGGATGTTCATATTAGAGATGTCATTATTGCACAGGGATCATGTACAGACTCTAACTTTGCACACCAATATGAATTACCAGGCACTTTCTCAGCTATTTCTTCTTATTCATTACTAGAAAAAGCTGTAACACTTGCAAAAGAAAAGAAGATCAACTATCACGTAGGTAATGTCTTAGCATCTGATATTTTCTATCATGCAGATACAACTTCTGTAGAAAAATGGTCTAGAATGGGTGTTCTTGCAGTAGAAATGGAATCTTATGCATTATTTGCGACAGCTGCTTATTTAGGTAAGAACGCTCTCACATTACTTACAATCTCTGATTCTTTAGTAAATGATGAACCAGAAACTACTGCCGAAGAAAGAGAAAAAACATTTACTGCAATGATGGAAGTCGCATTGGAGATTGCTTAATGAAACAGAAGTGTGCATTTTTTGATTTTGATTATACAATAGCCCATGGTGATTCTATTAAGAAGCTATTGTCATATACTTTAAAGAAATATCCTTTATCAGTGTTCCGTTTTCTTCCGCTTATTCCTTATGGAATTGGATATGTTTTACATATCTGTTCAATGGAAGCGATGAAATCATGGGTTCATTTTCCTTTAGATCTTCTTACTGAAGAAGAAATCAAGGAGTGTTATGAAAAGGATATCGTTCCAAGTTATTATCCTCATATGGTTGAAGAAATGAAGAAAAGACAGGAAGAAGGATGTCTTGTATTTCTGGTCACTGCAAGTGCAGAAGCGTATATGCGTTTTAATACACTTCCTTGTGACGAGTTAATGGGAACAAAAACTAGAATGAAGGATGGACACTATACATCTCATATTATTGGCGAGAACTGCAAGGGCAAGGCCAAGGTTGCTAGAATTAATCAGTATATGAAGGAACATGGTCTAGAAATAGATTATGATCATTCTTATGGTTATTCTGATTCTAATTCAGATCTGCCAATGTTGGAATTATGCCGTTATCGTTATCGCGTTGATAGAAAAGATGGTCATTTAACAGACTTTTAAGCAGCACATAAGTGCTGCTTTTTCAAACAGTTCTTGAAAAGTATAAATGTCTAGTTTATACTTTTTATTTAAGAAAAGAGGAATATAAAATGACACGTTATCGTGATACGTATGCTAAAGTGCGTTTAGATTATATTAAAGAAAATGTAGAAACATTATATGCTAAAACAAAAAAGCCTATGGTAGCCATCATTAAAGCAAATGCTTATGGACATGGTTATAAGGAAGTTGCTTCTATTTTAAAGGATGAACCAATTATTCAGATGTTTGCAGTGGCTACCTTAAAAGAAGCAGTAGACTTAAGAAATTTAGGTGTAAAACAGGATATTTTAGTACTAGGTGCAGTGCCATTAGAAGACTTAGATATTGCGATTGAGAAGAATATCAGTCTTGCTTTATTCTCATTTGATTACTTAAATAAGATTAATGAAATGCATCATTATGATGCACCTGTTAAAGTTCATTTAAGTATCGATTCAGGCATGAATAGAATTGGTTTTAAAACAGAAAAAGAATTTGAACAGGCTATGGAAATGATTGATCCTGCAAAGATTGATGTAGAAGGTATTTTCACTCATTTTGCGACAGCAGATGATTTCTCACAGGATGATGAATATGAAAAGCAGCTGGCTTTATTTAAGTCTATTGTAGGTAATAAACGTTTTAAGTATGTTCATTGTGATAACTCTGCCGCTATGATGTTCCATCATTCTGACTTTGGTAACTTAACACGTATCGGTATTGCCATGTATGGTGTAGATCCACGTGGTGAAGAAAATAAAGATTTAAAACAAGTAATGAGTCTTTATACTAAAGTTGCAATGGTTAAAGTTGTACCTAAAGGTGAAAAGATTGGTTATGGTATGACTTATACAGCTGATGAAGATCAATATATCGCGACTTTACCAATAGGTTATGCTGATGGATTTACACGTGCAAATCAGGGTAGAGAAGTTTATATCAATGGCCACTACTATCCTGTTGTAGGAAGAGTATGCATGGATCAGTGTATGGTGAAGGTAGATGGGAATGTAAAACCTGGCGATGATGTAGAAATCTTTGGAGAACATATCTCACTCGCAAAGATGGCTAAGGAAATTAATACAATCCCTTATGAAATCATTTGCCTCATTTCACCAAGAGTGGAGAGAATATATGAAAAGTAGAAATCAATATGCAAAAACAATTAGAAGAATAGAAATTGGTTCTAACTTCTTACTTATTATTGGTATATTAGTCAGCTTCTTTATGTCATGGGGTTTACTTGGAACTATTGGGACTGTTATGCTTTATATCTTACTTATGGCTTATAACTTTAAATTGATGAAAAGATGTCGCTGTGATTCATGTGGACATGTAGATGTCTTTACAAAGTCTAGAAGCTTTGTGACAGGTGTAGAAAAGAGATGTCCTCATTGTAACCATAAGTTAAAAAGTGATGTACCAGTTGATGAAATAGAGTTCAAGAAGTAAAAAGATGTCAGCTTTAACGGCTGACATCTTTATTATATCTTTTTGCAAGTCTCTGAAATGTGGTATGACTTATTTCCAGCATTCTTCCTGCTTCTCTTAAACTAATTAAATTATTTTCCCAAAGCTGATAAATGGAATCAAAATTCTCTGGAATATCCATAACTGGTCTACCAAACTTAACACCTTTTTCTTTTGCGATTCTAATGCCTTCGGCTTGTCTTTGTCTAATGTTTTCTCTTTCTATCTGGGCAACATAGGACAATATCTGTAATACAAGATCTGCAATAAACTTTCCTGTCAAGCCATTGATCTTATTTCTTGTATCAAGAAGTGGTAGATCTAATACACTCACATCCACATCCTTATCTTTTGTGAGTATTCTCCATTGTTCGATAATCTCTTCATAATTTCTACCAAGTCGATCAATAGACTTAATATACACTTCATCACCGGCTTTCAGCTTTCTTAACATCTTCTTATAATTCTTACGTTCAAAATCCTTACCTGACTGCTTATCAATAAACATCTTACTCTTATCAATACCAGCCTCTTTCATTGCTTCTACCTGTCTATCAATATTCTGGTCTTTAGTAGAAACTCTAATATAAGCATATTTCATATCCGTACCTCCATTAATTATGGAGATTATACAAAATATAAAGTTCTTATATATATTAACAAAAAACTTTACAAGTAAAAAGATTGCCTTTTGGGCAATCTCTTTTATAGGTTTGCATTAATAAAATCTTTGAAATAATAGTACTGTAGAGCACCAGGATACTTAGCAGTTACTTTACCATCTTTTATAATGAATGTGCAAGGTGTAGAGACATTGACGTTCAATTTCTTAGTTAGGTAATCACTAGACTTTCCTTTTGTATCAACATAATAAAGCTTATTTTTTCTATTCTTTGTCTGGTAAGTTGTCATAACTTCCTGGAAAGATTTCATTGTATTATCAGAACTATCACCTGCAACAAGAATAAAGCTATCTTTATTTTCAATCTTCTGTTCAAACTTTGTGCTTGATAAAGTTGTATAAGTTGCATATGTTGCCTGACGATAAATGAATAAGCCAAGGAAAACAACAAGTACTAATCCAAAAACACTGATTTCACGTGCAAATTTTTTGATAAAATCTTTCATCGTTCTTGTACGCCTCCGTTTAAATATTGTATCAAATTCTACCTTCTATGACAATATCTTATTGTTTCACTTTGGTATATAAGAATGTTATAAATTAGTGGCGAAAAACCCATAGGCTTGACTATGGGATGAAAGCCACATAATTTTTACTTGAGTTAAGCATAAGGGTAAGTTTAATAAGAAAAAACGTTTTGGCAGGTCTATAAAGAATAGATGCCCTTCTGGGTTTCAGGCTACTGTAGAAGAAAAGTTCAAGACCACAGGTGGTACATATATAGAAGTGCCTAATGATTATAGAGCATCACAATATGACCATACAGCAGATGAATACATAAAGAAAAAATTATCTGACAGGATGTATCATCTATCAGATGGAACTCTAGTACAAAGAGACTGGTATTCATCATTTCTGCTGTACTGCTATGATTACAGGACTAAGAATATAGATAGAGACAGATGTATTTCAGAATTTGAAAAGTGTTACAGTAAGGAAGAAGCCTTAATTAAAAGAATTAAGATTAATAGAATCAAAGTATTGAATAGTGGAATCAAAATAGTATAAAATAAACATCAGGGAGATTGATTATACTTCCATATCGTAAGATAGAAATTTACCGTTAATGTGGTCGTTGGACTGCTTGGTAATAAAAGTTCTTACTTAAATAGATTTACACTTGTATTCCAAAGTCTGAAAATGATGTACGATTATAAGCTAAACTTGACAGTAAGAACCCCACGGGCTTGCCCGTGGGAGTAGTCAGTACACATAAGTAATAAAAATACGGTTCACTTCAAAAGAAGTGTGAACCGTATTTTTTTTGTTATCATAAGAAAAAAAGAATAGCTCTCGCTATTCTTCTTCACCATCATCATAGTTTGAAACGTTGTGATAAACCTGGTCAACATCATCACAGTCATTAAGAAGATTCATTAATCTTTCGAATAATACCATATCTTCACCTTCAAGTTCAACTGTTTCCTGTGGTTTAGTCTGGATTTCATCAACATCAAATTCAACATCAGGAAGCTTGTTTTCAATAGCTGTCTTGATTGCATTGTAATCAGTTGGTTCACCAGTAATCTTTAAGCTGCCATCTTCTAAAGTAACGATATCTTTAGGATCAACTTCGCCTTCGATTAATGCATCAATTGCAGTTTCTTCATCCATTCCTTTGAACTGAACAACAGATTCTACATCATATAAATAAGATACTGAACCTTCAGCACCAAGCTTAGCTTTTGATTTAGTGAATGCAGGACGTACCTGTGAAATAGTACGGTTGATGTTATCTGTTAAACATTTAACGATAACAGTTGATCCTGAAGGACCAAAACCTTCAAACTGTACACTTTCATAATCTTCTACAGCACCGTTCTTAACTTTATCAATCGCACGCTTGATAACGTCTCCAGGAACCTGATCTTTCTTTGCTTTTTCAATTAATCTTCTAAGGCTTAGATTACCGTCCGGTTCAGGGCCGCCTGCCTTCGCTGCTAAATAGATTTCTTTACCATAGTAAGAATAAAGTTTAGTTTTCTTAGCAGCAGTCTTTGCCATTGCGGCTTTACGTACTTCATGAGCTCTACCCATAATCTAATTCCTCCTTGTAAATTTCCTTACACATTATAAACACAAAGGCTAATTATTTCAATAAAGAATTGGAAAATACACTGGAAATGCATTACTATTGTATCGAGGTGTATAAAAATGAAAAAGAAAATGATTATTATTGGGGGAGGTATATCAGGTATATATCTTTCTATTTTATTAAAAAAATATCTAGATATCGATGTTGTTGTACTAGAAGCTAATGACAAGCCATTAAAGAAGCTTCTTGCGACAGGGAATGGTCGCTGTAATCTTTCTAACAAGGATCTAGATAAGTCACATTATGATGGAGAAGCCAAACCATGGGTGAGTGATATTATTCATCACTTTGATATTGTGGAAGCTTTAAAAGATATTGGACTTTATACAAAATATATGGGCAATCTCTTATATCCTTATAGTGAATCAGCCAAAGCTGTTCAAACGTTATTCTTAAATAGAGCAGAAGAATATGGTGTGAAAATAATCTGTGAGGAAGAAGTCTTGTCTATTAAAAAGAATAAGCATGGTTATTTAATACATGCCATCAATAAGGATTATCAAGCAGATTATGTCACTATCTCTTGTGGAACACCTGCTGGCAAGTTATCTGGCATGAAAGATAGAAGAACACTTTTTAACTCTCTAGAAGTGGATTATCGTCCTATGAGACCTACTATTACTCAGTTGATAACTGAACCTGCTTATAAGAAATTAAAGGGTGTCAGAATGAAAGGAGAATTTACTTTAAAAGGGCATAAAGAAAAAGGTGAACTTCTTTTTACGGATTATGGCATCAGTGGGATTGCAGTAATGGTCTTAAGCCGTTATGCATGTCCTGGGGATAAAATTGTATGTGATTTCTATCCTGAATTTACTGATCAGGAACTACATTCAATTATTCGTACATTAAAAACAATGAATGGTCCTTATGATGGTCTGGTTCATCCTAAATTAGTGCCAATAGTAGAAAATCAGAAGAACCCGGTCTCTTTCCTTAAACATCTAGAATTCACTGTTAAAGCTTTAAGAGGGGAAGAATTTGCCCAGGCAGATTGTGGAGGACTGATGATTTCCAATTTTGATAAATCCTTTGAATTTATTAACTACCCTCATCTTTATGCGACAGGTGAAATATTAGATATCACTGGGGATTGTGGTGGTTATAACATTCATTTTGCATTAGCAAGTGCTTATTCTGTATTTGAGGAAGTTTCAAAAACAATACAATAAATTAGGAAAAAGGTAAATAAAATCAAATATATTTGTTTTGGTATAAAAAAGGTGACGAAATTATATTGACAAACCCAAATGAGATTGTATAATAAGGGACATATACAAATTGGAGGGATAATGTATGAAATTCAAAACAATCGTGACAGCTGGTGCAGTCGCAGCAATGTTAGTAGGTTGTAGTAATGGGAATTCTACTACAACAGATATCAAAGCACCTAAATTTGGTTTTATCGGTCCATTAAGTGGCGAAGCGTCTCAGTATGGTACTGCTGTAAAGAATGCTATGAAGATGGCTATTAATGACTATAACAAGAAGCATGGCACAAAGATTACAGGTGTTTATTATGATGATAAGGCTGATCCAACTACTGCCGTTAACGACTATAACAAACTATATAATGATGATAAGGTCACTGCAGTTCTTTCACCAGTAACAACTGGTTCAGCACTTTCTGTAGCAAGCGCTGCAAGCAAGAACAATACACCTATTCTTTCACCATCTGCAACAGGTGATAAATTCACTATGAATGGTAAGACAGCTTATAAGAATGTATTTAGAATCTGTACAAATGACTCTTATGCAGGTACTTTCTTAGGTAAAGAAACAAAGACTAAATATAACTTCAAGAATGTAGCAGTTCTATATAATAAGGAATCTGATTATTCTACTGGTGTAGCATCTGCTTATAAAGCTGAAGCGAAGAAGCAGGGTGTCAATGTTTCATTCTATGAAGCATACAATGCGAATACTAAAGATTTCTCAACATTCATTTCTAAGATCAAGCAGACTAATCCAGATGCTGTCTTCTTACCAGACTATTATGAATCAGTTGTATCTATTACTAAACAGTTAAGAGATTCTGGTGTTAAGACTACAGTCTTCGGTGCTGACGGCTGGGATGGTGTTCTTGGTGTTAAGGGTGTTAATACTGCAGACTTTGAAAACTGCTTCTTCACAAGTGGTTACAATAAAGATGCAACAAGCGGTCCAGCATATGAATTCGTAAAAGCTTACGAAAAAGAATATGGAACAACTCCAAGTATGTTCGCTGGTATGGCTTATGATACAGTAACAGTTATGATGAAAGCTATCAACAAGGCTAAATCTACAGATCCTGAAAAGGTTAATGCAGCATTAGAAAAGATTAAGATTTCTGATGATGAAGCAGTTTGTGGTGGATTCACTTATGATAAGAACCACAATCCTGTTAAGGAATTAAATATCGTTACTGTTAAGAACGGTCAGTATGTAACTGCAAAATAACGATGAATAAAGGAGAGTTCATCTCTCCTTATTTTTTTATTATAGAGGGGAGAAGTAATTATGATTAACTTTATCAACCAGATCATCAACGGACTCTCGACTGGGAGTATGTATGCTTTAGTTGCAATTGGTTATACAATGGTTTATGGTATTGCGAAAATGATCAACTTCGCACATGGTGATATCATCATGGCAGGTGCTTATTTTGCATTAATCGCCATGGGTTTTGTTGGACCTATTCCAGCTATTATATTTTCTATAGTTGCGACTGCAGCTTTAGGTGTTTTAACAGAAAAAGTCGCTTATAAACCTTTAAGAGGTAAAGGTTCACTTGAAGTATTGATCACTGCCATTGGTGTCAGCTATTTATTAGAAAATGTATTCTTATTAATCTTTGGTAGTGCAGCTCGTACATTCCCACAGATCATGCCAAAGGGTACAATCAATCTTGGGGGTATATCTATCAAATATATTACTTTAATTACATTGATTGTCACTGCGGTATGTACTGCTATTCTTTTATTCTTTATTAATAAGACAAAACTTGGTAAAGCAATGCGTGCTGTATCAGAAGACCAGGGTGCAGCTCAATTGATGGGTATTAACGTGGATACAACAGTATCACTTACATTTGCGATTGGTTCAGGTCTTGGTGCTATTGCAGGTGTTATTTATGGATGTGCTTATTCATTAATCACTCCATATATCGGTTTGATGTTAGGTATTAAAGCATTTATTGCAGCAGTACTTGGTGGAATTGGTAGTGTACCTGGAGCTATGGTTGGTGGTTTGATGCTTGGTGTTGCTGAATCACTTACTATTGCCTATATCTCTTCAGATTTCTCTGATGCAGTTGTATTTGGTATTCTTATTATTGTCTTATTAGTTAAGCCAGCAGGCTTATTTGGTAAGAATGTAAGAGAGAAGGTGTAGTCTATGAAAAAATTATTAAAAAACGAACTATTCAGATCATTGATACTATCAATTGCGATCTTTGCAGTATTGATGATAGGTACAGCTACATCTTTTATTAACTCTTATAGACAGGGAATATTAATTCTTTGTGGTATTAATATTATCCTTGCTGTATCACTTAACTTAGCAGCTGGTTATTTAGGACAGCTTACTCTAGGACATGCTGGTTTCATGTCAGTAGGTGCTTATACATCTGCTTTAATTAGTATTTATTTAAATCTTCCATTTATCGTATCACTACTTATTGGTGCGATTGCAGCTGGTATTATTGGTTTAATTATTGGTATTCCAGTATTAAGATTAAAAGGTGACTATCTTTGTATTATCACTCTTGCTTTCAATGAAATCATCCGTGTTATTATGAATAACCTTGAAATCACTAATGGCGCAAAAGGTTTAATTGGTATTCCTATGAATACAAATCTTGTTTATGTCTATATCGCAATGATTATCACAATCTTTGTCGTATATTCAATTGTGAAATCTAGACATGGACGTGCAATCATCTCAATTCGTGAAGATGAAACAGCATCAGAATTATCAGGTATTGATGTTGGTTATTATAAAGTATTTGCCTTTGCAGTGAGTGCTGTTTTTGCTGGACTTGCAGGAGGCTTATATGCTCACTATTATACAGTTATCCTTCCTAAAGGATTTGACTTCAACAAATCAGTTGAAATTCTAGTTATGGTAGTACTAGGTGGTATGGGTAACTTAAAGGGCTCTATTATTGCAGCTATTGTTCTTACTGTCATTCCAGAATTATTGATCTCATTCTCACAGTACAGAATGTTGTTATACGCAATTGTATTAATTGTCGCTATGATTTTAAAGGCAACAGGTAAAGGCGAACAGATCATAGAACGTCTTCCGTTCTTTAAAAAGAAAGATGAGGTGAAGCCAGAATGAGTACACCATTATTAAAAGCAGAAGGTCTTGGCATACAGTTTGGTGGATTAAAGGCCGTAGATGAATTTAACTTTGAAATCGATAAGAACCAGTTATTTGGTTTAATTGGTCCAAATGGTGCAGGTAAAACAACTGTCTTCAACCTATTAACAGGTGTTTATCAGCCTACAAGTGGTCGTATCCTTTTTGAGGGACATCCAATTAAAAAAGCAAACACTATTAAGATTACTAAAGCAGGTATCGCAAGAACTTTCCAGAATATCCGTTTATTCAAGGAAATGACCGTTATTGATAACGTAAAGGTAGGATTACATTACTCTCATCCATATACAGTATTTGATGCTTTATTACATACACCTAAATACAAGAAGGCTGAAGCAGCTATGCAGGAAGAGGCTTTATCTCTATTACGAGTTTTCCATCTAGAAGAATTTGCGGAGTCTAAGGCAAAGAACTTACCTTATGGTAAACAGAGAAAACTTGAAATTGCGAGAGCACTTGCAACTGCTCCTAAACTATTGCTTCTTGATGAACCTGCTGCAGGAATGAACCCTACAGAAACAGCTGAATTAATGGAAACTATTAAAATAGTAAGAGAAAAGTTCTCAGTCGCTATTCTTCTTATTGAACATGATATGAAGCTTGTTATGGGAATCTGTGAAAAGATTGCTGTATTAAACTTTGGTACAGTACTTGCTTTTGGTACACCTGAAGAAATTAGAAACAACCCTGATGTTGTAGCTGCCTACTTAGGCAATGAAGAGGAGGGCTAAAGATGTTATTAGAAGTTAAGGATCTTGAAGTACACTACGGTGTCATTAATGCGATTAAGAAGATTTCATTTAATGTTGAAGAAGGTGAAATCGTTGCACTTATCGGTGCCAATGGTGCGGGTAAAACAAGTACAATGCATGCTATTTCTGGCTTATTAAATGGCAAGAGTGGTGAAATCATCTTTAATGGTGAAAACATCATGAAGACTCCTGCACATAAAATTGTTTCTAAAGGTCTTGCACAGGTTCCTGAAGGACGTCGTATCTTTGCTCAGTTGAGTGTTGAAGATAACCTAGAAATGGGTGCTTATCTTCGTAATGATGCAGATGGTATCAAGAATGATATTGAACATATTTATACATTATTCCCACGTTTAAGAGAAAGAAAGAAACAGTTAGCCGGTACATTATCTGGTGGTGAGCAGCAGATGCTTGCTATGGGCCGTGCTTTGATGTCTAAACCAAAACTATTATTACTAGATGAACCATCAATGGGTCTTTCTCCGATCCTTGTTAATGAAATCTTTGATATCATTAAAGAAGTAAATGAAAAAGAAGGTATGACTATTCTACTTGTAGAACAGAATGCCAATAAAGCACTCTCTATCGCAAATCATGCTTATGTACTTGAAACAGGTAACATTACTGTATCAGGTAAAGCTGAAGATGTCGCAAATAATCCACGTGTTAGAGAAGCATATCTTGGATAATAAGTTCTCCCTTGGGGAGGACTTTTTTTGTTTTATTTTATGTAATTTACCTTACAGGTTAATTTTAAATATTGCATTTTGGTGCTTTATAGGTTATAATGTATTTACCTCAAAGGTAAATCAAAGAGAGGAGTGTTTGCTTGAAGATCACATATAAAAATAAAAGGATTGAGAAGGTTTGCACAATTGCAGACGAAGCAGAGAGAAGATATGGGCCAAGAATGGCAGAGAAGATTCATCAACGCATAGATGAAATTGATGCATCTGATACGGTTGAAGAGATGGTACAATCCCGTATTGGAAGATGTCATCCTTTAAAAGGTGATCGAAAGGGTCAATATGCAATGGAATTAGCACAACCCTATCGTTTGATTTTTACAAAAGAGGTAATGAAATTCAAATTGTAAATGTAATCGAAATAGTAGATTATCATTAATTAGGAGGAAAAAATGATGGTGAAGAGTCGCACATTTATTGCAACACCGCCAGGCACAACTATTAAAGAACAACTGCTAGACAAAGGTATGAGTCAAAAAGAATTTGCGACACGAATGGATTTATCACAAAAACATGTGAGTAAACTAATCAATGGTGAAGTTCAGCTGACTCCGGATGTTGCGGTACGTTTAGAAATGGTATTAGGTATTCCAGCTAAGTTTTGGAATAAATTAGAAGCTACTTATCGCGAAAAGTTAATTAAGGCAAATGCGGAAAATGAAATGGATGCGGATATAGAAATTGCCAGAAAGATGCCATATAATGAAATGGTTAAATATGGATGGGTACCAGTTGCCAAAAAGATTGAAGAAAAAGTGGTAAATTTAAAAAAGTTTTTTGGAGTAGTAAGTTTAGTATTGCTTAAAGATATGCGTTTATCTAAGATTGCTTGTCGTAGACTTGCTGATACAGAAAAAAGTAACTATGCTTTGATGGCTTGGGCACAACAGGCAAGAATATTAGCACGTGATATTAAAGTATCATCAATAGATTTAAAAACACTAGAGCACAAATTATCTGAAATAAGGAGTATGACTACTCTAGATCCAGATGTTTTTTGTATAGAGCTAGAAAATCTGCTTGCAGGATGTGGTATTGCTCTTATTTTTCTTCCTCATATTGGAGGTTCGTTCTTACATGGTGCAACTTTTGTTGATGGAAATAAAATAGTTATAGGTCTCACTGTTAGAGGTAAGGATGCAGATAGATTTTGGTTTAGCTTGTTTCATGAATTGGGTCATATTTTACTTGGTCATATTAATAATATTGATGGTACCACTGAAGAGGATGAAAACTCAGCAGACCAGTTTGCGCAGGAGATATTAATTCCTACGGCTGATTTGGGTGAGTTTGTATCTCAAAATGATTTTTCTCGATCATCTATCTGTGATTTTGCGGAAAAAGAAAATATTCAAAGTGGTATTGTAGTAGGTCGTCTACAAAAAGAACATTTCATAAATTATAATCAGTATAATGATTTGAAAACTAAATATGAGATAACATCTTGAGTTCTCCTTTTTGGGAGGACTTTTTTTATATATACATCACTATTTTTAAAATATTAAAAAATTCTTAATTAAAAAAATAGCGATATATGCAATATAAAATACAAATACTTAAGAAAATCTTAAGAAAATAGTAGACAGATATAAGCCATGGTGTTATAATCGCATTTGTTGACAAGCAAAGGAGAATAACTATGACTCAAAATGCCCCCACAACTTTTAATGCAATTGTAGAGAGAATCAGAACTTCAAAAACAATGTTGTTGCCAGCAGTTGCAATCTCAGCATTTGCCCTTGTAGGTTATGCTGCGGCTGACCGTCAGGCACCTGTTATTCATTCAAATAAGATTGTTGTTCCTTATGGTACAAAGCTTAATGCATCTGATTTTGAAATTACAGATAACCGTGATAATTTAGATATCATGGATGTTTCTATTAAATCAGGATCATATGAAGCAAAACAGTTGGGTACTTATTCAGTGACAGTTTCTGTCACTGATACATTCAAGAATACAACTAATAAAGAAGTTGAAGTACAGGTTATTGATAATGAAGCACCTGTTATTGCATCACGCGTTGATGGTGGTTATATCATAGATGTAGAAGCAAATGGTTCAAATAACTTATTAGACTATGTGAAAGCAACAGATAATGTAGATGGTGACGTCAGTGATTTCATTACTTTCAATGGCGATATTGATACAACTGTTATTGGGGAACAGAAGGTTGTTGCTCATGTAGAAGATAATGCAGGTAATAAAGCTGAAAAAACACTTTCGTTTAATGTAAAGGACGCTGTTGCACCAGTACTTACTCAAAAGACACAGTCATTTGATGTGAACTATGGTGAACCTTTCAATCCTGCTGATTATTTTAATGTATCAGATAATTTTGATCCATCTCCAGTATTAACTGTTAAAGGTGATATTGATACTAAGAAATTAAATAGTGAACAGAAAGCAACTATTATCGCAACTGATAATAGTGGTAATGAAACAAAACAGACATGTACTTTCAATATTAAGGATATCAAAGGTCCTGAAATTAAGTTAAATACAAATAAAGTTTCTATTACTGAAGGAACATCTGTAAACTGGCGTTCACTTATTGTTTCAGCTATTGATAATTTAGATGGTGATTTAACTCAATATGTTGGAATCAGTGGTAATGTAGATGTCAATAATGAAGGACGCTATACAGCAACTTATACTGCAACTGATAAGACTGGTAACACAACAGTTGTTAATATTCCTGTAGAAGTAAAATCTAGAAATGCAGCCCTTATTCAGACTGCTTTAGGTAAGATTGGATGCCGTTATAGAATGGGTGCTGTAGGGCCTAATGTCTTTGACTGTTCAAGCTTTACTAGATGGGTATATAGACAAAATGGACGTTCTTTAAGTGGTACAGCTGCTGTACAGTATAATACAACTCAGAGAGTAGATAGAAATGCATTAAAGCCTGGTGATCTTGTATTCTTTAAGAATACATATAAGAGAGGTATTTCTCATGTAGGTATTTATCTAGGTGGAGGCAGATTCGTACATGCTGCCAATGAAAAGAAGGGTGTTATCACTTCTTCTCTAGGTGAATCTTATTATGCTGCTCATTATGCAGGCGGAGGAAGAGTTTAATCTTTAAGGAAATCGGTTTCGATTTCCTCTTTTTTTTGATAAAATAAAAAAAGCGAAGGGAGTGTTTATCATGTATATAGGAACACAGGATTTACTTAAGCAGTATGATGCTTATTTATTAGAACATGGTTATCAAATAGAGGAACTTGTTAATCTTGCAAGTGATGCTTTATTAAACCATTTCACAAAATATAATCAACTGGCTATTCTAATAGGACCAGGTAATAATGGGGCGGATGGCTATTCTTTAGGATTAAAACTAGAGAAACTAGGAAAACAAGTCAGCTATTATTACAGTGGGGATATAGGAAAGGTATCACAGGCTAATCGTTATTATCGTGATCATTGTGTTGATAATCATCTTATTTATGTAGATGAAGATAATATTAATACAATTAACTGGAATGACTATGATTGTATAGTAGATGGATTATTTGGGTTTGGATTAAATAGCGCCCCTAGAGGCATGTACAAGATCATGATAGAGTCTATTAACGATACTTATATTGGTATTGTCGGGGCTATTGATATCCCTACAGGACTTGACTGTAATACAGGAAAAGCGTATGAAACAGCATTAAAGGCAGATTTCACAGTTACTTTAACTGCTTTAAAACAAGGTTTCTTAGATCCCCGTTCATTAGAATATACAGGTGAAGTGATTTTAGAAACATTGGCTGTAAAGGACTGTTTCAAGGAAGCAGGCTTATTTGAATATGTAGGGCAGGAATATGCTAAAGCACATTTAAGAAAGAGAGTCTATAATGGTTATAAGAATATCTATGGAGTAGATGGTTTAATTGTAGGAAGTGACCAATATACAGGTGCACCATTACTTGCGACTAAAGCAGCTTATTATACAGGTGCAGGTATTGTGAAGACAATTACTTCAGAAAAAGTGACTTCACTATTACCTCTTTATATTCCTGAAGCTATTCCAGTTACGAGACCACAGATTTTCCATTATGATGATTTTGATGGTTATGATGCATTATTAGTCGGATGTGGTTTAGGGCTTGAAGAGGGTGCTTTTAGAGCCGTTATTGATATTATGACAGCTTCTATCTGCCCACTTGTCCTTGATGCAGATGCACTTACAATTCTATCTAGAAATATGCATTTATTAGAAAAACAGGATCGTAGTGTTATTCTTACGCCTCATATTGGTGAATTCAAACGTTTATGTCATGTAGAAGATTATCCTGATTTAATGATTGCAGCACAGAGTTTTGCTTCAAAGTATCATTGTATTCTTGTCTTAAAAGGTCCTCATACTATAGTGACTGATGGTAAGACATCTTATCGTATTGCGTCTGGTAATAAAGCCATGGCAGTAGGTGGCATGGGTGATACACTCGCTGGAATCATTACATCACTTCTAGGACAGGGTTATGAAGCGTTAGAAGCGGCAGTACTTGGTGTTTATATTCATGGATGTGCTGGAGATGAAGTTGCAAAACAGGCCTATACAGTTATTCCTGAAAAACTTATCGAAGAAATACCACATACAATGGCTGTACTTGCTGGTGAAATAGAATAAGAAAAAAGCTGGAAAGCAAAAATTGCTTGCCAGCTATTTTTTTAGTCTGATAATAGAAATATTACGATTTTTAGTATGTGTCTTACGATAACTAAAGAATAAATCATCATTTTCCATTGTACAATAAGGGCTGACTTCAATATGTTCCTCTAAAACACCACAGTTAAGTAACTGCTGTTTAATAAGTCCCTTAGAATTTAGAAGATAATGTGTTTTATCTTTTTTTGTATAGAAAGAAGAAGTATCAAAACTCATACTCTTAACACGATCAATAATATCATCCATCGCTTCAAAGTTGCGTGCCTCAATAGAAGGTCCTACATAAGCATAAATCTGATCTGGGTTACATCCCTCGTCTTCTATTAAATGACGTGTCACTTTGCCTACAATTTCAGTGACCGTACCTTTCCATCCTGAATGAATCGCAGCTACTAGATGCTGATTCTCACAATATAAAAGAACAGGACAGCAATCTGCATGGAAGGTAAATAAAGTCAAGTCTGTATCTCTTGTATATAATGCATCAAAACCTAAATAGGCATCCTTCTGGCTATAAATCCCTTTTCCACCATCATTTCTATTTACACTTAAATAATGTGTTGTATGACGCTGTAAAGGTGCAACCATATGATCAAGCTCAGTATGAAGCATTTGTGCGAGTTCTTTACGGTTTTCTAGCACCTGCTTGTCATCTAAGCCATTATAGCTCATATTAAACAGCTTACCATCAATATGTGCTGGTACTGTATAGCCTTCTACCATATCATTATTAAATTTCCAAGGTATTAATTTCATCTAGAATCCTCCACTTTCTCTAGTTCATCATAGAAAGAATCATCAGGATCAATATAAATTGTCTTATAATGCCCTAAAAGAACTAAACCTGGCTTATTTGTATGAGGTTTTTTCAAGTTCTTCACTAAACAATAATTCACAGGAACACTTGAACTATATTTCCCCTTAGAGAAATATGCCGCAATATTTGCCGCAAGTCTCATAGTATACTCATCAAGATTTTCTGCATGCACAATAATATGAGAACCAGGCATATCTTTTACATGGAACCACATATCATTACGTGATGCCATCTTGAATGTTAGATAATCATTCTGCAGGTTATTCTTACCAACATAGATAATAATACCATCACGAGTACGATAGACATCATAATGAGGATGTGTTTTCTTTTTTAACTTCTTCACATTCTTCTTACGGATATAGCCCATGTTTTCAAGCTCTTCCTTGATTTCCATGGCATCATAATAATCCGCATTATCCATCAAGGTATTCAAAGTATCAAAATAATTGATTTCTTCTTTCGTCTTTTCAATCTGTTCCTCTAGAACCTTTAAGGAATTCTTTGCTTTCTGATACTTATTATAATAATGGTTGGCGTTTGTTTTTCCATCAAAACGCTCATCAAGTTCAATAGTCATCTTTGTCCCATCATAATAATTATCTACAGTCACTTCCTTCATCCCTTTTTGAATAAGATGTAAAGAAGCATATAAGAGGTCACCTTTAATGCGATATTCATCACTATTATGAGAATCAAATAATGTCTTTTCTAGTTTATCAAGCTTATTCACATTCTTTGTATATTCTTTCTGAATAAAATGAAGAATATCAGAGGTCTGCTGTTTAATACGATCCTTCTGATCAATAAACTGATAATAAGCATCTAATCCATCAAAAAGAGAATAGTGATCAATTCTTTTTCCAAAACAGTTTAAAGGAATTACATGATACTTCTCTTTATCACCTCGTGTGATATAGAGTTCTTTACTATTTCGAATTTCATTCATAATAGTTTTAAAATCAGTACCTTGTTCCATTCTCACAGCTACTTCTTCAGCTAAGTCCTTGGAGAATCCTTCAAACTCTTTTACAAGCTGAGTTGTCTCTGGGGTATTCTCGAATGGATTCTTCTTATCAAGAAGTGGAGGGTAGGTATAAGTAATCCCTGGCTGCATAATACGTATACTATCACTTGGAGAAACACGCTTTAAACATTCAAGAATCTTATCTTCTTTATTTGTAAGAATAAAGTTAGAATGCTTACCCATGATTTCTATATAGAGATGATACTCTACAAGATCTTTAAATTCATTTCTTCCTCTTAAAGTTATCTTTAATATACGATCAAGTCCCACCTGTTCAATACGCTCAATAAAAGAACCTTCAATATGTTTTCTTAGAAACATAGTTAAAGCGTTAGGAAAATCAGGTGTAGGATAATTCAACTGTGTTAACTGAACACGTGCATACATTGGATGAATAGAAACAAGAAGTTTTTTATTTTCATTCTGCGCACGTACAGTCATTAATAATTCGTATTTCGATATCTGATATAATTTTGAAATACGTCCTGTCACGATTGTTTCATTTAATAATTCTGTAACACGTGACAATACAATTCCATCAAATGCCATATTCATCACCCGACTTAGTATAACACATTTAAAAGTGTTTGACATCACTGTTTTATTCATGTAGGATTACTTAAAAAGGGGATGTAGATAAGTGAAAAGAGGCCTTCTAATTATCCTGAGTGGACCTAGCGGCGTAGGCAAAGGAACAGTCAGAGAACAACTATTTAAAGAAGAATCATTAAACCTTGCATATTCAATTTCAATGACTACACGATATAAGAGACCTGGCGAAAGAGAAGGAATCGATTATTTCTTTGTAGATGTTGATACATTCAAACAAAAGATTGAGCAGGGTGAATTACTGGAATACGCACAGTTTGTAGGTAATTACTATGGAACACCTAAAGCCTATGTAGATCAGCTACTAGATGAAGGTAAGAATGTTGTGCTAGAAATCGAAGTACAGGGTGCACTTCAGGTTATGAAGAAAGTACCAGATGCACTTACAATTTTCTTAGTACCACCTTCAATGGAAGAATTAGAAAAACGTATTCGTGGACGTAGAACAGAAGCTGAAGATGTTATTAAAGAACGTCTTGATAAAGCAAGAAGAGAAATTGCGACAAAAGATCAGTATAAGCATGTAGTGGTGAATGATGATGTTATGCGTGCTAAAGATGATATTGTCAAGATTATCGAAGAGAACATGAAGTAGCCATCTGGCTGCTTTTTCTTTTTTACGGAGGTGATTTTATGTTCAAGGTAGAAGTATTAGTAGAACATCCTGTTCAGGCATTAGATCGTGGCTTTTCTTATTTATCTAAGAAGCCGATTCTTACAGGAATCCGTGTACAGGTTCCATTTAATCATCGTCAGGTGGTTGGTTATGTCTTATCAGTTGAAGAAGTTCAACTAACGCAAAAAGAACTAGAAGAAAGAGATGGCTTTAAATACTCTTATATTCATTCTGTCATAGATGAAGCACCACTTTTAAATAATGAATTAATTACACTAGCCCATCGTATGTCCAAGATGACACTTTGCCCACTGATTGCCTGCTTTCAGGCAATGCTGCCAGGTACTTTAAAACCCTCTACACATAAAATGGTCGGTATTAAGACGAGACAATGTGTAAGAGTAATCAATACAGGAACACCTAAAACAGTGAAACAGAAGGAATGTTTCCGTATGCTTTTAGATCACGGAGAAATGTTTCTTAAGGATATCCCTTATTCTAGAAGTGTCATCTCATCTCTTGAGAATCAAGGATTAATAGAGATTTATAATAAAGAAGTACAGCGTAATCCTTATACAGGAAATGATTTAAAAGTCAATAATGAAATTACTTTAACTCCACTTCAAAAAAGTGTTGTGAGTGGAATTCTTCATACCTCTCAGACTATTTCTCTTATTCATGGAGTTACAGGATCAGGTAAGACAGAAGTCTATATTGCGCTGACTAAAAAGATGTTAGAAAAGAATAAAACAGTACTTATGCTTGTGCCAGAAATATCCTTGACACCGATGATGGAACGTATTTTTAAAGAACGTTTTCATGACGAAGTGGCAATCATTCATTCTCGTTTATCACAAGGAGAAAAATATGATGAATATCGTCGTATAAAAAAGGGTGAAGCCCGTATTGTAGTAGGAGCGCGTTCTGCAATCTTTGCGCCAGTTGAGAATCTAGGACTCATCATTATGGATGAAGAACACGATATGAGCTATAAGCAGGACAATACACCACGCTATCATACATTATCTATTGCGAAGATGCGTGCAGAGAAAAATAATGCGAAGATTATCCTAGGTAGTGCGACACCATCTGTAGAAACATATGCGAGAGCACAAATTGGAATCTATGGCTTATTTGAGATGAAAGAAAGAATTAATGGTAAACCATTACCTTATTGCGAAGTGGTTGATATGGGCAATGAAGCACGTCAGGGGAACTATTCACTTTTATCTCAAAGAATGCAGCAGCGACTAAAAGAGACTCTGAATAAGGGAGAACAGGCGATGATTCTTTTAAATAAGAGAGGCTATGCGTCTTTTATTAAATGTGAATCGTGTGGTGAACCGATCCGCTGTCCACATTGTGATGTGACACTTACTTATCATAAAGCAGAAAACAGATTAAAATGTCATTTATGTGAATATTTCACTTCTGTACCTCAAGTCTGTCCTGAATGTGGTAGTACACATCTTAAAAAGATAGGGTATGGTACACAGAAAATAGAAGAAGAATTAGAAAAGAAATATCCAGACGCACGTATTATTCGCTTTGACTTTGATACAACCCGTAATAAGAATACACATTTAAAATTACTTAAAGATTTTGAAGAACATAAAGCAGATATTATGCTTGGTACACAGATGATTGCGAAGGGGCTTGATTTCTCCAATGTCACATTTGTAGGGGTTCTTATGGCTGATCTGTCTCTTATGGTACCGGATTTTAGAGCTTCTGAACGCACATTCCAGTTATTATGTCAGGTAGCAGGAAGAAGCGGTCGAGGAGATAAGCAGGGGACTGTTATGATTCAAACATTTAATCCTGAACATTATGCAATCAAGACAGCTGTGAAGCAGGACTATGAAGCTTTCTTTAAGGAAGAGATGTTATTTAGAAAGAAAGCAAAATATCCACCATTCTGTCACCTTGTATCAGTCATTGTACAATCCCGTACACCAAAGAATGTTCATTTGACAGCTTTGGATATAAGCAAGTATTTAAAGGAACATTTAGAAAAGGTACGCATTATCGGCCCTCAGCCGGCCTTTAAGATGCAGGATACCTATCGTGAAAGAATTTTGATTAAATATATAGAATCTAAACCAATCTATGAACAATTAAGTATCATTGATGACTATTATAACCGTACAAGAAGAGGAGGTGTCATTGTGGCATGCGATTTTAATCCGTATTCCACATATTAATATGAAAGAAAGAGAAACAGCATTAGACATACTCATTGATTATGAAAAGAATGAAAGTTATTTAAATATCACTTTAAATCATACTCTTACTCAAGATTTCTCACCATCAGAAAGAGGTCTCATTACAACCCTCGTCTATGGGACTATTCAGAATCGTCTATATCTAGAATATCAATTAGAACCATACATCCATATTCGCTTAAAAGTTGTAGAGAGAATGCTTCTATTAATGAGCCTTTACCAGCATTTCTATTTAGATACACCAGATTATGCGATAGTGAATGAAGCAGTAGAAATTATTAAAGAAAGAAGAAATAAACGTGCAGGAGGCATGATTAATGCGATTTTGCATAGCTGTTTTAAAGAAACAAGATCTTTAGATGATTTGGATTATGATGAACGTTTATCTATTTATACAAGTCATCCATTATGGATGGTCAAGATGTTCAATGCACAATATGGCAAAGAAACAACAGAAAAGATTCTTCATGCTGATAATGAAGTTCCTTTAAAAAGCGGCCGTGTGAATACGTATAAGATGTCTCGTGAGGAATTCTTAAAGAAGTATCCAGAGTTTACTCCAGGCTATCTATCACCAGAAGGTGTGTTATTAAAAGAAGGCAATATTGCGCATACTGAAGCATTTAAAGAAGGTCTAGTCACTATTCAGGATGAATCATCACAGATGGTCGCTCGCTTATTAAATCCAGGTGAAGAAGATGTTGTATTAGATATGTGCGGAGCACCAGGCTCTAAAACAACACATCTTGGTACACTCATGAATAATAAAGGCTTGATTGATGTTTATGATCTTTATCCACATAAAGCAAAGCTTATTGAAGACAATGCGAAAAGACTTGGATTATCCAATATCCATGTTCATACAGGAGATAGTACAGACCTTTCATTATTTGATAAGCAGTATACAAAAATACTCTTAGATGGTCCATGTTCTGGACTTGGTGTTCTTTCTAGAAAACCTGAAATCAAGTACCATGACTCGGATGCAATGGATGAAATCATTCTTATTCAAGCAAAATTACTAGAAAATGCATATTCTTTATGTATAAAAGGTGGTAATATAGTGTATAGTACGTGCACTATAAATAAAAAAGAAAACGAAAAACAGATTGAAAAATTCATAAAGAAGCATCCCGATATGCATGTGGTAAAAGAGCGTACTATACTTCCATTTGAATATCACAGTGATGGCTTTTATATGTGTCTGTTAGAAAAGGATGTATGATGAAATCAATTTATGACTTAACACTTGAACAATTAAAAGAAGAATTAAAAGCGATGGGGCAGAAGCCTTTCCGTGCGAAACAGATCTATGAATGGATTTATGTAAAGAATGTCTATGATTTTCATCAGATGACTAATCTTTCTAAAGAACTTCAGGAAACACTTTCCAACCATTTCAGTGATGCGCTTTTAACTATCAAGGAAAAGCAGGTCGCACGTGATGGTACGACTAAATATCTTCTTGAATTAGAAGATGGAGGACTCATTGAAACAGTATTGATGATTCAGACTTATGGTCGTTCATTATGTGTCACAAGCCAGTTGGGCTGCAATATGGGCTGTTCCTTCTGTGCTTCAGGCTTATTAAAGAAACAGCGCAACCTTACAAGTGGTGAAATCGTGAAACAGGTCTTGACTGTTATGAATGATTTAAAAGAAAGGGTGACTCATGTAGTTGTCATGGGAACAGGTGAACCATTTGATAACTATGATGAAGTCATGAACTTCATCTATACAGTCAATGAACCTCATGGTTTAGCTATTGGCGCAAGACATCTCACTATCTCTACATGTGGTTTGATTCCTGGAATTGAACGTTTCTCTCATGAACCGATCCAGGTGAATCTAGCAATCAGCTTACATGCACCTAATGATGAAATCCGAAATGAATTGATGCCTATCAACAAACGTTATAATATGGATGATTTAAGAGATGCAATCAAGACATATATTGAACGTACAAATCGTCGTGTCACTCTTGAATATATTTTATTGAAGGATGTCAATGATGATATCAAATATGCACGTCAGTTAGCGCATTATCTTCGTGGATTAAATGTCTATGTTAATTTAATTCCTTATAACCCTGTAGATGAACATGGCTATAAACAATCTCTAGGTCATACAATTACTGCATTTAAGGATGAACTTATTCGTTTGCATATTAATTGTACTTTAAGAAAAGAACATGGCCGTGATATTGATGGCGCATGTGGACAGTTACGTGCAAAAAGAGAGAAAGGAGCATAATATGGCTATCTCCGCGATGACTGATATCGGAATAAAAAGGGCAGTGAATCAAGATAGAGCAGTCTATAAAATTAAGAATCATGAAATCGTTGGCGTATTGTGTGATGGAATGGGTGGTCATCTTGCAGGTGAAGTTGCTTCAACACTTGTGAGTCGTTATGTGATTGAACATTTCTTTGATCATTCACCATTTCTAGATGATGAATCTATTCATGCCTGGATTTCATCTTTACTATTAACTGCCAATGATCTTGTGAATAAGGAAAGCGATATGCATAGTGAATATGCAGGCATGGGGACTACAATTGTCATCTGTTATATGGATGGTAAGAATACTTATGTATCCCATGTGGGTGATTCTAGAGCTTATTTGTATAAAGATACATTAAAGCAGATTACAGCAGATGATACTTTTGTGAATGAACTTGTAAAAAGAGGTTTGATCAATGAAGAAGAAGCCTCACATCATCCAAAAAGAAATGTCTTAGTGCAGGCTATTGGTATTAAAGAAGCTTTACGTATTTCTTTTTATAAGATTGAAGAAGATTATCGTGCAATATTACTCTGTTCAGATGGATTATATAATTCTCTCTCATCTCAACAGATTGAAGAAATACTACAAAAAAATGCATCAGTTGATCAAAAAACTGAATGCCTCATTCAATCAGCCAATGAATTTGGCGGATTAGATAATATTGGTGTTTTACTAATTGAGAAGGGAGAAGCATAAGATGAGTGAAAAAGGACGTATTCTTGCTGACCGTTATGAGTTAAAAGAACTTATTGGACAGGGCGGTATGGCCGATGTCTATCTTGCATATGATGATATATTAAAAAGAGAAGTAGCAGTCAAAATACTTCGTTCTTCTTTGACAGGAGACCCTATTTATATTACACGTTTCCATCGTGAAGCACGTGCAGCAGCTGCATTATGTCATCGTAATATTGTAGAAATCTATGATGTAGGTGAAGAAGATGATCTTTACTATATTGTCATGGAATATGTACGTGGTCAGACGTTAAAAGAATTAATTAACAAGCGTGGTGCACTTCATTATGTTGAAGCTGTGGATATTATGAAACAGGTTGTTTCAGCTACTGCACTTGCACATTCTATGGGTATTGTACATCGTGATCTGAAGCCTCAGAATATTCTTGTCACTGATTCTGGTATTGTAAAGATTGCGGATTTCGGTATTGCCTCAATCCAGTCTTTATCCCAGGTGACTCAGACTGATACGATTATGGGCTCGCTTCACTATCTTGCACCAGAAATCGCAAGAGGTGAAAAAGCAACACCACAGAGTGATATTTATGCCTTAGGTGTTGTCTTCTATGAATTACTAAGAGGAGATGTGCCATTTAATGGTGAGTCACCAGTAAATATCGCATTAAAGCATATGCGTGATGAAATTCCTTCAGTACGTGCTTATAATCCAGCGATTCCTCAGTCAGTAGAAAATATCATTATCAAAGCAACTGCTAAGAATACAAATAATCGTTATCAGTGTGCAGATGATATGTTAGATGATTTAGATACATGCTTAGAACGTTTAGATGAAGAAAAGCTTACTTTTGACCAGGTCAATACTGATCCAACTATTATTGCGAGCGATTCACAGTTCTTTACTAAAACAGCACCTATTGATCCTGAAACAACACAAACAGAAATTGAAGAAATCAAGCCTCAGGATGAGAAGAAAAAAGAACCAATGGATAAGAAAAAGAAGATTGCGATTGGTGTGGCGATTGGTGCTGTCATTGTATGTCTTGCGATTGTAGCAGGTTTCTTCTTGTTTAGTGGTAATCAAGATGGTACTATGATGGATCTAGTTGGTAAGACTGAAAAAGAAGCGAAAGCCTTATTGATTGATAAAGGTTATAAGGTATCTGATGATATCGATTATGAACTTAGCGATAAGTATGAAAAAGGACTCATTATTGCGACTGATCCGGAAGCAGGACATGCTATTAATAAGGGCGATACTGTGACATTAACTCTATCTAAGGGTAAATATATTGTCATGGAAGATTATACAGGTGTGTCTTATGATACAGCTTATAAGAAACTTACAAAGCTTGGCTACAAGGTGAAGAAGTATGAAAAATCTGATGATGAATATAAAGAAGGTATCGTTATCGGACAGTCTATTTCTGAAGGAGAAAAACAGGATCCTAATGAAAAAGGCAAGATTATTACTTTAACAGTTTCTAAGGGTGTTACTATTACAGTTCCATCACTTTATGGTCAGGACATCAATGCCGCAAAATCAACATTGGAAAGCCAGGGCTTTACTAATGTAAAATTATCTGTTCTTCCATCACCTACTGATAGTGCAACAATTAACTCAATGTCTATTAATACAGTCGTTAAACAGTCTGTTGCACCTTATACTCAGGTAACAAGCAAGGGAACTGAAATTATCTTATATTATTACGATAAGAAACCTGCTACACCTACACCTTCTCAGCCTGATTTACCAGAAGAAGATGATGATGACTCAAGTACATCTGCACAATCAGAATAGGTGAATATATGCCTAAAGGTCAAATTATAAAAGTTCTTGCAGGATTCTACTATGTAGATACAGGTGAAAAAGTTGTAAGCTGTAAGGCACGCGGTAAATTTAGAAATAGAGGACAGAAACCTCTTGTAGGAGACTTCTGCAGCTTCCAGGAAGAAAAGGATGGTTCAGGTTATATCCTTTCTCTTGATGAAAGACATAACCAGTTAGAAAGACCTGCTATTTGTAATATAGATCAAGCTCTTCTTGTATTTTCTATTGCCCAGCCGGACTTTGATCAGATGCTTCTTGATCAGTTCCTCGCAATGGTTGAATATGAGAAGATTAAGCCAATTATCATTATTACTAAGATAGATCTTAATAGAGAACTTGTTCCTGTAATCAAAAAGAAGTACAATGCATATGATCTATATTTTGTATCCAGTAAAGAAAATGAGGGTATTGAAGAAATCAAACCACTTTTAAAGAATCGTGTTACAGTTGTGACAGGACAGAGTGGTGTAGGTAAATCAAGTCTTCTGAATGCCTTAAACATTGAATTGAATATTGAGACAAATGAAATCTCACAGGCATTAGGAAGAGGAAAACATACGACAAGACATGTTGAACTGATTCCGATGTATGGTGGCTATATTGCAGATACACCTGGTTTCTCTTCTTTGGAACTGAAGATGGAACCAGTAGAACTAGCGACTACTTATCATGATTTTAGAGAATTATCTCGTCATTGTAAGTTTAGGGGATGTCTTCACGATAGTGAACCAAAGTGTGCTGTGAAAGAAGCTGTTGAAGCAGGAGACATAGATCAAACAAGATATGAAGATTACCTGCAGTTATTAAAGCAGGTAAAAGAAAGGAAAGATAAAAGATATGGTTAAAATTGCACCTTCAGTATTATCCGCTGATTTTGCGCATCTTAAAGAAGATATTGATACAATCTATGATGGAGGAAAGTCATGGATTCATTATGATGTCATGGATGGACACTTTGTACCGAATATTTCATTTGGTTATAGTATCTTGAGTAATGTCCGTGCTGTCACTGATTTATTTATTGATGTTCATTTGATGATCACTGATCCAGGTCAGTATTTAGATGAATTCATCAATGCAGGTGCAGATCTCATTACATTCCATATTGAAGCTGTATCAAGCGTACAGGAAGCACGTGTCCTTGTTCAGCGTATTCATGATGCAGGATGTCTTGCTTCTATCTCTATTAAACCAGGAACTGATGTAGAAGCTATTAAACCATTCCTAGATGATTTAGATATGGTTCTTGTTATGAGTGTTGAACCAGGATTTGGAGGTCAGTCATTCAATCCTGCAGCATTAGATAAGATTACTGAATTAAAAGAAATCAGAAATGATAGACGCTATCTTATTGAAGTAGATGGTGGTATCAATGAAAATACAGCCAACCTATGCCGTGGGGCTGGGGCAGATGTTCTTGTGGCTGGAAGCTATGTCTTCAAAGCAGAAAATAGACAGGAAGCTATTGACTCACTCAAATGAAAATAGGCTTATACGCAAGCATGAATAATGGGGATGTCTTCAATAAAGACATCCCTTATATTGCGATTGATGGTGGTTTAGAACATCTGCACCGTCAATTTATTAAACCATTATTCGCAATCGGAGACTTTGATTCTCTAGAACATAAAGAATATCTTGAGGGGCTAGAAGTTTTGAGTTTTCCTACACATAAGGATGAAACAGATACCGAACTCGCCATTAGTGAAGCACTTAATAGAGGTTATGATGAAATAGATCTTTATGGTGTCATTGGTGGACGTATTGATCATTTTCTAGGAGTACTCATTTATTTAAGACAGCATCCAGATATTAAGATTACACTCTATGATGAAATCAATAGAATCTATTTGCTGCCTAAAGGAACACATCAAATAGACTGTACTGAGTATAAGTACTTCTCCTGCTTTACTGAAAAGACTTGTACTCTCACATTAAAGAATTGTGATTATCCTCTTGATGGTTATACATTAGAACCTCATGATCCATTATGTATCTCTAATCAATGTCATGGCATTCTAACAATTGAAAATAGTGAAGATCTTATCTTCATTGAATCACAAAGAATAGGGGAATAATATGGCAGAAAATAAAGACTTTCTTGCGACTGAACCAGTAGGTAAACTATTAAGACAACTTGCTTTACCGACAGTCATAGCTCAATTAATCAACATGCTCTACAATATTGTAGACCGTATGTTTATTGGTCATATTCCCCATACTGGTGCACTTGCGCTAACAGGAGTTGGTGTCTGTATGCCGTTAATCATGATTGTGACAGCCTTTGCCTCTCTAGTAGGAAATGGCGGGGCACCACGTGCTTCTATTTATATGGGACAGGGAAATCATGATCATGCAGAAAAGATTTTAGGAAACTGTTTTATTACACAGATTATTGTCTCTATTGTATTAACACTTATTCTATTCTTTGGAAATCGTACCTTCCTACTTGCTTTTGGTGCAAGCAGTAACACAATCTCTTATGCAGTTGCTTATATGAATATCTATGCGATAGGAACGCTTTTTGTCCAATTAACACTAGGTATGAATATGTTTATTACGGCCCAGGGGTTTGCGAAGAACGGAATGATTTCTGTCGTCATTGGGGCATTATGTAATGTCATCCTCGATCCTATTTTAATCTTTGGATTCAATCTAGGTGTCAAAGGTGCGGCTCTTGCGACAATCATCTCACAGGGGTGTTCATGTCTTTATGTTCTTCGCTTCCTATTTGGCAAAAAGACCAAACTTAAAATAAAAAAGAAAAACTTATCTTTAGATAACTCAGTCATCTTACCTTGTCTTGCATTAGGCCTTTCTACCTTTGTGATGCAGTCAAGTGAAAGTGTCATCCAGGTCTGCTTTAATTCTTCTTTATTAAAATATGGAGGAGATATTGCAGTAGGCGCAATGACAATCTTGACTAGCGTCATGCAGTTTGCGATGCTTCCTTTACAGGGATTAGGACAGGGGGCACAGCCAATTATCAGTTATAACTATGGAGCTAAGAATAAAGAACGTGTTCAAATGACATTTAAATTATTACTAAAAGTCAATCTTGCATTCTCAATATGTATTTGGCTTCTTATTCAGATTTTCCCACAATTATTTGTAGGACTATTTACGAACGCATCAGAACTCTCACTCTTTACCACAAAAGCACTTCGAATCTATATGGCTGTTGTAGGATTATTTGGAATTCAGATTGCTTGTCAGATGACATTTGTAGCTTTAGGTAATGCGAAAGCCTCTGTAATAGTGGCAGTCACTAGAAAATTCATTCTCTTAATACCACTTATTTATATTATGCCTGCATTACTTGCAGATAAGACAATGGCTGTTTACTTGGCAGAACCAGTGGCAGATCTTTTTGCGATTACATTTACAGTATTATTGTTTAGAAAACAATTCAAGAAAGCATTGAGTGAACTGAGTTAACCTCAGTTCATTTTTTGCGGGTAAAAGTCAAATATGTTATAATTATGTTATTCAAATTGAGGAGATTATGAAATGGACGCAAAGGTAAATTTAAAAAATAATATATATATTATCCTACGGATGGGCTTATTCACCTTTATTTTTCTGGGAACAGAATATCTCTATGTAGATTTACTTTCACAAATCTTAGTACATAATGAGACAGTTGTACTTGCACAAAATTATGCATTAGGTGCGAGTACAATTGGTTTCCTATTGTATCCTATATTTAATCGTTTATTGAGTAATCACTTTAAAAAGATAGGTCTCCTATTAATTGGTTTTATATCTACTTGTGGACTTGTCCTCATGACTTCATCCTTTACTTTTGCGATAGGACTTCTATTATTTCTTATACTAGGAATATTAGGAAGTGGTGTCTATTATCACTCTATGTGTATGATGGAGACGGATCAGTATCTTGCAAGAGTAGTAGGGATATCTTATTTTCTAGGTATCATGCTTCAATTTTTAAGTAATAATCTGATTCAATCAAAGGTTATACAATCTATTTTATTATCTATTTCTTTATTGATATTGTTCATTCTTTTGATCAAAAATAGACCAATATCTCTTCATGAAGAAAAACGGGCTCAAAAATCAAATACAGTAGGAATTATCTTGATTATATTAATTGCGTTAATGACATGTATGTTTAGTACTTTAGATAATGCAGTGACATTGGTTCATGCAGGAGGACATATGGATATCGGTCAATGGCCTAGAATCCTTCTTGCCTTGAGTGGCTTAGTCTCTGGTTTTATTTTTGATTTACAAAATAGAAGATATATGGGAATCACTATTTACTGTATTATGGTCTTATCCACTATCTGCATTGCGGTACTTAAATTTGCAGGTCCATTTACGTTAGGACTTATGATCTTTTATTTATCAGCTGGTTTCTTTGCGGTATTCTTTATAACTGCATTCATGGAAATAGCGCGTTATATGAAGGTGCCAGAATTATGGGCTGGTATGGGACGTGCAATCAATAATATCATTGCAGCGATTATTGCGAGTCCAGTACTTGTGTTACTTTCTTCAAATAGTAATCTATCCGTAATTATCCTAATCTTAGTGTTATTTGTGGCAGTAAGTATTGTCTCTGTGATTTATACAGTTCAAAAAAATAACTTTATCAAGAAGCAGACGACAGAAGTCATAGATGAAAAAGAGAAGATTAGAAGATTCTCTGAACTATATTCATTGACTGAAAGAGAATCAGAAGTATTTGATCATCTTGTGAATACTGAAGATAGTATTCAAGTGATTGCTGAAAATCTCTATGTATCTAAAAGAACATTAGAAAGATATGTCTCAGCTATCTATGAAAAAACAGGTGTTAAATCCCGTATTGGTTTATTAAATCTCTATAATAAGTAGAGCCTTTCATTTTTGAAGGGCTTTTTTTTTATTTGTTTAAAAAACTGCTTATATAACATGTAAATCTTGTTTTGGCGGTGCTCCGCCAAGGCCATTTCTTTGTTTTGGCGGACTTCCCTTATATACTTACACCTATTTACCTCCTACAATAACACTAGCATTTGTATCAATAGATGCATGGAAGGAGGAAAGTCATGAATACAGCCCAAAGAATGCTTCCGTATGCGAGACAATATGTGATCATAGCCATCTATGAAATACTAGAGCATGATGGTGTACCCTATAAAAAAACGGACTCGTCAACAGTCGTATTCCATGGAAATAAAGGCATCTTTTCTGTTTCTGTAAGTGAACAGGTAAAAGGAACATAACTATTTGTCACAATGGAACATGCAAATGCAGCCTTATCACAAGCTGGTTCACAGCGTGCGATTAACGCTATCACCAGACAAATCTCAGATTATATTGAAAATGAAACAGTTATGGCGAAGTATTCGCCAAAAAGAATTTTTAAGAGCTTCATAATCAGGCTAAGGAAATGGAGGAAATGTTATGAATAAACTTACAAAGACATTAAGAATTGCATGTATGATACTCATTGCGATTATGATTGGAATATCAGATATGATCAGTGCAAGTGCTACAACAATCACAAATAATGGACAATATTCACTCGTATTACATTCTGATCCCGATGGTTGGAATCCAAACTTTGAAGGTGAATATGGTAAAATAGTTAAATTTAACGTTGCAGAGGGAGAAACAACAATTAAAGTATCTGAGCTTACAAAAGGTATTACACCATTCAATGGAGAAAATGAATTCTCTCATTGGGAAACAATGGAAGGAGAAAAAGCTGGTGATGAATTAAATATCTCTGATTTTACACAAGAAGGTAATTTTTATACTTCTAGTGGTGAAGAAATCAGTTATTCTAAGGGTTTAATTTTAAATGCAAAATTCCAAGATAAATCATTAAATGAATCTGGAAACTATTATGTAACTTTAGATGCTTTTGGCGGAACTCTTAATGGTAAAGCAGAAGTTTTATTACAGAGTAAAAAAGAAGAATTCAAGACCATTGATTTAACTCAGTATACACCAGTAAGAAAAGGTTATACTTTTGTAGGCTGGGATTTAAATGGAGAATTTGTGAATTCAGTAGATGCATCCGCTTTTATAAAAAATTCTGCTGTAAGAATTACTGCAACTTATAAAAGTGATACATTTGATAATAAATATATTACAGTAACACTAAACGGGAATGGTGGCATGATTGAAGGTAAGGAATCTCATATATGTAATTATGTAGGTGGAGCTAATTCAGGAACATCTATGTCACTATTACCATATACACCAGTGAGAGATGGTTATACTTTTAATGGCTGGAATACTAAAAAAGATGGTAGTGGAAAAAATCTAAAATATATCTACTGGAGATCCTGGGATAACGATGAAGAGTCAAATAAAGAATTTGATAAAGATACTTTAATTGAAGAAAGTGATGGTTATTCAAGATATAAAAATATTACTCTCTATGCATCTTGGACTAAGAATCCTGATTCTACACCAGAACCAATAGAAACAGTTAAAAAACTAGAAAGTACTGGAGACATTCAGGGAACTATTGAATTTGAAGAAGGTATTAATAAGAACTACAAACTAGATATTAAGAAAGTAGAAGTAAAGAAAGACTTAACAAATAAGAACATTAAGTTTATAGCTGATATTAATGTATTGAATGGTGATACTGTTGTAAAGATTGCCCATACAAAGATGAAAGTCAGACTTGCATTGCCAGAAGATTTAAAAGGTTATGATAAGTATGAAGTTGTTTATATTTTAGATGATGAGATTAAAGAAGCAATTCCTGCAGTTATAGAGGATGGTTATATTACCTTCATTACAACTCACTTAAGCCAGTATGGAATTATCGCTACTAAGAATAATACAGCTGCCCAAGACAAGAATACTGTTATTACTCCAAATGGTAATAATTCCGCTAATACATCAACTAAAAATAAGAAAACTGATAAAATAGTAAAGGATACTCCTAAAACTGGAGATAACACAAATCTTGTATTAGTAATTGGTACATTATTAATCAGTGCTTTTGTATGTATGAGTTTAAAGAAGAAAAAAGAAATGTAGAGCCTAAGAAAGGGGGCTGACAATATGAAAACAAAATTTTGTAAAATGAAGCTGTTGCCGGTCTTTCTTACATTATGTATTGTGCTATTATTAGTGCCTTGTACTGTATTTGCACAAGATATTAATCTTCCGTCAGGAGTAAAATATACATCAAATTATCATCATCAATATTATACAAAGATTGATGTGAATGCGAATGTATCTATAAAGGACCTAGATGGCACTGTAGTTGAAACAAAACAAGTTACTAAAACCAGTGGGAATTTTCTTAAAGGTGGTTTAAGTGATGAAGCAGTAAAAAGTACACTTTCAAATATATGGTCTGATATTGAGACACCATATAAATCACAGGGAACTGTAAAACATGAGAACAATGATGGTAAAATGAGTTTTGATCACTTTGATAGTGGGCATTTTTATACATTTACTCCTAAAATTGGAGATGTTATTACTTTTGAAACAGAAGAAGAAGCACAACAGTATTTTGATGAACATCAAGATGCAACAGGCACTTTTAATAAACTTCTGGATGTTTATGAGTATCAGATCTACAAAAATACTTACGATTTAATTGTAGAAAAAAATACTTCTCCAGCAATTACTCAAGTAAATATTAATAGCTTATATAACTATGAGGTGGGAAGTACACCTCATGCAACTGCAAAATTATCTCAAGATGAAAATGAATATGAGATTGCATATGAGTGCTGGGAAGAAATGGAAAATGGTGAACCTATCGCATTCTGGTATTCAGATGAAAGTAAATATATTCCATCGATGAAGAGAATCACTAAGTTTGAAGATGGTAAAACTTATATGTATTCTATTGAACTACGTGAAAAGGATGGCTATAAATTTAGTGATCAATGTGATGTATATATAAACAACAAAAAACAGTCTACAGTCATTAAAACTATCAATGGATTATTCATACCTTCTATTGAGACAATTCACCCAGCAACATTAAAAGAAATTGGTACAATTGAAATCAATAATGCAACATTAAACTTCAAGGATGGAGATAAGCCGGTATTTACTGGCACAACTCCAGAAAATGCGAAATATATGCTTGTCTTTGAAGAATGGAGAACAGATGGTGAATGGACTCGTTCTGACAAATGGTTTAATGATGATGAACATCATGGAAATGATAAAATTATAACTACTTTTGATAAGAATAAGACTTATCATTATAATCTCTTTGTCCAGCCAACTCACAACGCAGGTAGTGAAGGATGGGTATTTGGTCCACATACTAAGCTGATTATTAATGGTAAAGAAGTAACTTATACGTATAAGACTGATGCAGAATATGAGAATGGTCTAAGATATGACTTCTTTGTATTTACTCCAATTAATATGATTCCTGAATCAACTCATACACATAGCTTTAAGTGGTTTATTGACAAAGAAGCGACTACAACAGAAAAAGGTTCTAAACATGAAGAGTGTACTATTTGTGGCTATAAGAAAACTGATATTATAGTAAAGGATACTCCTAAGACTGGAGACAACACAAATGTCTTTTTAGGACTATCAGTATTCGTTCTCTCATTGTTTGGATTAGTTGCGTTATATAAGAAAAAGTATACAGAGTAAATATGATGAGGCGGTTCAGTCACTGAACTGCCTTTTTTTGACTTCTTTCATAAAAATACATTATAATGAAATAGATTGAAAGAAGGATGAATATATGAGGAATTTAGAAGATATAAAAAGAAGTGGATTTAAAATCATTGAACAAAAAAGAGAAGAATTCATGAAACAAAGTATCCTCTCTGATGAATTTTTAGATTTATTGGATAAGAATAAGAAACCATTCGATTTATTGATGTCTTATTATCGTTGTGCAGTAATGGAAATAGAAACAAAATTCAGAGTATTAGATCAGGAATATTCTTTAGAATATGATGGCAACCCTATTGAAAGCATCAAATCACGTATTAAATCATATGATAGTATTGCGAGAAAAGTAAGACGCAAGAATATTCCAATGACTATGGAATCATTAGAAGAAAATATAAGAGATATTGCAGGAGTCAGAGTTGTTTGTTCATTTCCTGAAGATATTTATGAACTTGCAGATAGCTTCTTAAGACAGGATGATATTACTTTGATTGAGATGAAGGATTATATTAAAAATCCTAAACCTAGTGGTTACCGTAGTTTACACTTAATTGTGCAGGTACCAATCTTCTTGCAGAAGACAAAGAAGTATGTTTATGTAGAAGTACAGCTTCGTACTATTGCGATGGATTTCTGGGCAAGTCTAGAACATAAACTGCGTTATAAGAAGAATATTCCTGAAGATGAAGCAAAGCTTATTGCACAGGAACTTTATGACTGTTCAGTAGAAAGTGCTAAACTAGATGAACGTATGCAGAAGATACGTTCAATGATGAATAAAGGAGAATCTAAATAGATTCTTATAGAGGAGATTGTGCAGAATACTTTGTAAAGGTATACTATAAATATCAAGTAAAGGAGTGTTGGTATGGATACGAGAGATATTCGCTGTTTTCGTCTTGTTTATGAAGAAGGAAGCATTAATAAAGCAGCACAACAGATATTTATTACACCATAGGGATTAAGCCGTATTATTGTTAAACTAGAAAATGAACTTAAGACTCAGCTGTTTGAACGTACTGCTAACGGTACTATTCCTACTGAAAGTGGTCATTATTTCTATGCTCAGAGTCAGGAACTCTTATATCAGCTAGAGGACTTAAAACAAAAGCTGCAACAATTCAACTAACGTCAGCGTACAATCCATATAGGATTTGCCTGTGGTTCGCTTAACATACTACCTTTAGAACAGATTTCTCATTTGACAGATCATTTTCCTGGGTTACAGATACAATGGGATGAATTAGAAAATAATGAAGTGATAGAGAGACTCTGTGATAATACACTTGATGTAGGGGTTATGGTTGGTGCTTGTTCTTTTAAAGAATTCTCATCTATTTCTATTTATACAGGTAAGATGAATGCGATTATATATCCTGGTCATCCATATTATGATAGAGAAGTACTAAGTATTAAGGATTTGCAGAATCAACCATTAATAACTATGAGTCAGAAATACTCAACTTATCATAATCTTATTCAACGTTGTGGAGATTTTGGATTTACACCTAATATTATAATCAGTACTATGGAAAACCCATTGATATATCGATTCTGCTTTGAAAATAATTGGAATAGGTATTGATGCGGATATTCACTTGAAAGAAGAATTATTTGAAGATCTTAAGAAGATAGAACTTATTTATGCTATTCCATGGACATTAACGCTCGTATATAGAGAAAACACAGTAAATGATGACATTATTTCTAGGTTGAAGGGAATATGTTGTGGTATTTGACACTTTTATGAGTGTCTTTTTTTCATAAAACATAAAATTCTTGTGATAAAATCATACCTATGGTTTAATTGGATTATGTGAATCAGAGTCAAAAGAGGTGATATTTTGAAAAAAGATATAGAGCTGGTGGTGAAGAAGAATGTTGAGTTTAATGATAATAATAGTGCTCAGTTTATCTATAGTGATTTATATCAGCCTTTATCCTGGCCAGATGAATATCCATGCTTCATTCAGATTCATTCCGAATGGCCAGTACAGGATGTACCATTGCATTGGCATCATGGTCCGGAACTTATTTACAGCAGGAATCAGGAAATAAGATTTATTGTCGATACAGAAAAAACTGTTATCCATCCTGGAGAATGTATTCTTATAAGTAGTGGTGCCATTCATAATGTTGAACCTAAAAAAGAAATAAGAAATCAGGATGTCATGTCGCTTACATTTAAAGGAACTTATATTGAAAAATTGTATCCTAAACTAAGACAGACTAAAATATGTTTTATGAGTCCTGATTCTACAGATGAGGACCGAAAGGAATTAATAGATAATTGTGAAAAACTCTATAGCATTCTAGAACAAGATTCCAAAGATTATTTTGCGTTAAATGAGGTTTTATTTCATATTTTAGGATTAATCTTTAATTGCTTTGTATGTAAAGAACGCAATGAAACACAAAGCTCTAAATATAATCATGATAAGATGAGTCTTGTCTTGCAGTATGTAGAAGAACATTATCAAGAAGAACTGACTGTACAGTCTATTGCAACGGAGTTTGGTTATTCTAGAGAATATTTTAGTAGGCTATTTAAACGTTATGCAGATGTGAGTTTTAAGCAATATATTAATGAATTCAGACTTATGAAAGCTTCTAATGAACTATATACAACAGATAAGCGTATTGCAGATATAGCCTATGACAATGGATTTGCGGATGAAAAGAGCTTTTATGCTTCATTTAAGAAGAAGTACAATATGACACCACTAGAATATAGAAAAAACAAATATCAAGAGATATCAGATCAATGATCTGGTATTTTTTTTGTTTAAAAAATGTAAGCGCATGTCACAAATCGGAAGAAAGAGGTTACAAAACGGATAATAAGCGAGAAATTAACAATATACAATATAACTGTAATAAAAAAAGAAAAGAGGGATAAAAAAATGAATCAAAAAACAGATTTAAAAGGTGGAAGACTAAAAGTCTTCCAGGTGGCAGTATTATCATTATCGCTGCTACTAGCGAGTGTATCAGTAGGAGGATGTCTACTAGGAGACTTAGCTAAAGAATTCCCAGATGCACCTACTTGGTATTTACAGATGTTTGTTACTTTCCCAGTTATTGGTGGAATGATTGCGAATATCATTGGTGGTGCTATGGCATCTAAAGTAGGTAAAAAGAATTTATGTCTTATTGGTATTATGATGTGCTTTATTGGTGGTTTCTTCCCAATGTTTGCGCCAACTTTAGGTTTAAAGATTGGAATTCGAGTTATTGCAAGCTTAGGTGTAGGCTTAATTCAGCCATTATCTGCATCTTTAATTGTGGATTTCTTTGAAGGAAAAACAGCTAATATGATGATGGGATTACAGTCTTCTTGTGTAGGACTAGGAGCAAGTATCTTCTCTTATACAATGGCAGCTATCATGGTTTACAATTGGCATTTTGCGTATTGTGCTTACTTATATGCACTTGCAATCTTCTTATTAGTATTATTTGGTATTCCTTCATTTGTGAATGAAGTAGGTAAAGTAGAAAATACAGAATCTCATGTAGAAAAGAAAGAAAACGCAAAACTTCCTAAGATTGCTTATGTTGGTTTCGCATTACAGTTATTATACTGCTTAGGTTATTGTGCAATTGATAACTGCTTATCACTTGCATCAGTAGAAACAGGTGTTATTACTACAGTACAAGCCGCATCTATTGCAAGCTGGGGTGGCATTGCTTCATTAATCGGTGGTTTATTCTTTGGCTTTGTGAAAAATAAGATTGGTATGAAGGTTGGTCCTTTATCATTAGTATTAAATGTAATCGGCCTAGCTATTGTGGGTATGACTCATACAACAGTAATGTGGTATATTGGTGTTACAATCTTAAAGGTAGGTTTCTGCTGGTGGATGCCATTTATTAACTTCTTTGTGAATGATGGCACTGATGAAACAAACTCAGCCCTTGCAACATCATTTGGTTTTGTGGGTAACTCTTTAGGCTCATTTATATTTGGTTATGTTCTAGCAGGTGCAAGTGCTATGTTTGGTGGTATTAGTTCACATCAGGCATTTATCTATGGTGCAGTCGTTGTTGTAGCTGTATTATTCATTCTACTTGCATACAATGCAACTAATAAAAAGAAAGTAATTGCGTAAGAGGTGGTAAATATGTTTGATTATAAAAAGATTATGGATGAAAGAACATTGTTGGATCCTATTCCTACAACTGTTCCTAAAGATTTTCCTCATACAGATGAGGTACCAGAAGGATGTCATGTTATTGATGAATTACCTGATGACTGGGGCTATTATGTAGATATTCATACAGATGTACACTATGCATCACGTGATGGTAGAGATTTAAAGCTGATTATTCTTGAACCAAGAGTTCATTTTGGAGCATCTGATGAAGAAATGGCAAAACCTAGAAAATGGCCATGTGTGGCATATATTCAAGGTTCAGCATTCCATGAACAGTGGTTATGGAACAATATCTCACGTCATATTCGTTTAGCCGAAAAAGGCTATGTGGTCGCTATTATCCAACATCGTCCATCAGAAGTATCACCATTTCCTGCACAGACGCAGGATGCGAAAACAGCTATTCGTTTCTTAAAAAAGAATGCGGATGAGTATCATATTGATGTGGATCATATGGCAGTTGCAGGTGATTCTTCAGGAGGTCATACAGCTTTAATGGCTGGATTTACTGGAGATAGAGAACCAGACACAGATTTATATGCAGAATATTCTGCAGAAGTGAATTGTATTGTAGATGTTTATGGCCCTACAGTATTCTCTTTAATGAATTATTATGAAAGTTCGCAGAACCATTATGATCCAGAAAGTCCAGAAGGATTTGAAATAGGACAGAAGAATGTCTTAGAAAATCTAGAATTAGCTGCAAAGACTATTCCAATGAATTATCTTTCAAAGGATATCCCAACACCACCTACATTGGTTATTCATGGAAGCAGAGATATGCTTGTACCATTCAATCAAAGTTGCCAGCTTTATAACTATATGAAGGAAATGGGTAAAGAAGTAGAATTCTATAAGCTTAATAATGCGAACCATGGCTGTTTAGGATTTGATAATGATACTGTACTAAACATTGTCTTAGAGTTCTTGAATAAGCATATTTAAAATGAAACTCAATAAAAATAGTATAGGACTCATAGGAGCGCTACTTATACTGAGCACTGCAGTGCTTCTTCCTGATCATATAGGCCTAGGAGTTATCCCTAATAGAACATTAGGAATACTTCTAGCATTCCTATGTTTATTGATTACTGAAGCTTTACCTATTATTATCATAAGTTTACTTATTTGTGCATTGATGCCAGTATTGAAGGTTACAGATCAATTAAAAACATCCTTTATTGGCTTTAGTGAACCTGTCATTTTCTTTGTAGTCGCATCATTTGGGATAGCTGCAGCTTTAACAGTCATTCCTGTTGCACAGAGAATACTTAGAAAATTATTAAAACTATTTGGTAAGAATATTGAAAATGTTGTTCTTGCATTAATGATTGCCTGCGCACTAATGTCTTCTGTTATTTCTAATATTCCCACATGTGCTATTTTTATGGCAATCGCAATCAAATTTCTAGATATCTATGAAAATGAAGAAGACAAAAGAAAAACAGGAAGGGCATTAATGATTGCGATTCCTGTCTCGAGTATGATTGGTGGCATGATGACCCCTGCTGGAAGTTCTATTAATATTCTTGCAATGGCACAACTTGAAAAATATACGGGACTTACAATCACATTTGTAGAATGGATGAAGTTTGGAGTTCCTATAGCCTGTATAATGATTCCAATATCTTGGTTCATATTTGTGAAAATCTATCGCCCATCACAGGTCAGTGAAGAGAGTATTAAGCAATTTATCTATCATCTAGATATTCCAGACAAGATGGATGTACGTGAATATATAGTCTTAATAATTGTAGGTGGTATGTTAGTGTTATGGATTCTTTCTTCCTGGATTCATGATATTAATATTATTGTAGTTGCAATTATTGGATGTAGTTTATTATTTCTTCCTGGTATTAACATACTTGATGCGAAAACATTTGTAAGAGAGAATAGCTGGGATGCATTTTTTCTAGTTGGGGCATTAACTTCTGTATGTCATATGCTTTTTGAAAATGGTATTATCCAGTCTATTACAAATTCCATTCCTCCCTTAACATCATCAATTGTAGTACTAAGTGGAATATGTGCTGTATTTATTTTTGGCCTACTTCTCATAATACCTGTCGCCACAGCACTTGTTCCTCTTGTTATACCTATATTTATAACTATCGCGATTGGTTCGGGAGTTTCACCTATTGCAGTAACAATTACAGCATCATTATGTGCCTGTAACTGTTATTTATTTCCACTTGATACAGTACCTCTTCTTACTTACAGTAAAGGGTATTATTCAATGATAGATATGGCAAAAGCAACTTGGCTTTTACAGGTGATTATGGTTATTTTATGTATGGTTTGGCTACCTCTTGCAATTATGATATAAGATCTCACTTTCTTATGAAAGTGGGATTTTTTTGTACATATCTCTTGATAATGGAAGTTGATTTTTGTTTTGTGTATCTCAGAAGTGATTGTTTTACAGACTTTCTGGTGAATTACTTATTTTGTCTGGTATTGTAAAGCAGTGTCAGATTTGTTGTCAAAAAATGATGAGAAATGGAGAGTGTTAATATAATGAAGTGTAGAGAAAAGCGTGAGTCATAGCAATATAGCTTCTATTTTTCTATATGGAAAGAAACATATATTGATTACTAAAGAACAGATAAGAACTTACGATAAATTTTCAAAAAAACAGACAGTTAATTGCATACATGTTATAATTTTTCTGTATTTTGAAAAAAGCAGATTACAAATGAATGTTTCAAAATATATATAAGAGGTTCGAAAACAAAACTTTCAAAAGCATTATGTGTATCATACTCAATTGTCAATAGGTAACAGGGTTATAAAGCAATAGAATTATTCTGTTTCGAGCATGGTATTGATTTTAATAACTCTAATAATGAATAAATTATCGGATATATATTGAGAATAACTGCATCAATAAAGCACATTACTTATGCAGATCTAGATTCAATCTTTATTTGTTTTGATCACGAACAGTAATATCAATTAGTATACGAGGAGGTATAATTCATGTATCAGGATTTATCTTTTATGAAGGTTCCGCTTCCAGAGGACGTTCTGAAATTAAAAATTTATGGTGATTATGCTGGAACCCAGAAAATGATTCGTTATTTTCTGGAAGAAAAGGATATTCCACAGGCGCTTAGAAAACGTCTGGAAATCGAACAGGAAGTCATTGGTGTTATGGGTGGTAATGAGTATCCTTTTACTTATGATGAAGCATTGGAGATTATGACGAGTCATCTTCGTGATTTCAAAAAAGAAGAGTTAGATCATCTGAAAGAAATCAGTGCAGCAGATTGGATTTATATTGATGGTGAGGTACATTTCCAACGTCGATTCTATGAAAATCTAATTAAGACTCGTCCAGATTACGCAAAGCGTGTCATTACAGAAAATCCAGAGGATGAAAAGCAAAATCATATAAATCAGAATCTACTTAATGATAATATACATTATATGAAAGAACATGGAGGAAGAACTGTACACACTCGTATACGTTCAACAATAAAAGCTAAGAAAGAATTCGAAGAGGTAGGACGCAAGGTTTGTGTACATCTTCCAATTCCAAAGGTATACGAACAGGTTTCTAATGTAGAAATTCATGCATCTAATCCAGAGATTACATATGTAGCACCTTTTGATGCGCCACAGAGAACAGTATATTTTGAGACTGAACTGAAAGAGAATCAGGAGTTTATGGTTGACTATTCATTTGATTACCATGTGAATTATGTAGAGTTAGATCCTGCCAAGGTATCTGAAGAACAGCCAGATTTCTGTCTGGAAGAGCAGACACCACATATTGTATTCACTCCTTACTTAAGAGAGCTGAGAGACGAGCTGGCAGGTGATGAGACGAATCCAATTATTTTGGCGCGTCGATTCTATGATTTTGTGACAACAAAAGTTATGTATTCTTTCATGAGAGAGTATTTTACAATTGAATGTATTCCAGAATACTGTGCAATTAATCTGAAAGGTGATTGTGGTGTTCAGGCATTACTGTTTATCACACTTTGCCGCATGTCTGGAATTCCAGCACGCTGGCAGTCAGGTTTGTATGTGACGAAGTATTATACAGGATGCCATGATTGGGCACAGTTCTATGTAGCACCGTATGGATGGGTATTTGCAGATCCTTCCTTTGGTGGAAGTGCATGGCGTGAAGGAGACAAAGTACGTTGGAACTATTACTTTGGTAATCTCGACATTTTCCGTATGCCAGCTAACTCTGAAATCCAAAAAGAATTCATGCCGGAGAAAAAATGGCTTCGCATCGATCCGATTGATAATCAGAGAGGAGAATTTGAGTACGAGGATCATGGTCTTCGTTTCTCCCAGCTGGATGTATCACAGGAACTGATTTCTATGGAAGATATTGAAAAATAAGCAGATAATATAAAACCAATGATTGGATTAATAACGGCTTCGGGGAGCAATAATGCCTCTTGAAGCCGTTATTGTGTACTACTACGACTTAATACTCTGTATTTGAAATCGTAGCTTATAGGATGCCTGTACATGTATTTTAAAAATTTCTATATGTATTATATCATATCTTACTACGCTTTTTCTCAATCAAATGCATTATCGGATTTCAGCCCTCACCGTCTATATTTATATTGAGGCGGGGAATTGCCGTATCTTTAGATAAAATATCAGAAATAGACGCCTTTGCAAGTAGACTTGCAAGGCTTTTATTTTTATCATTTTACATAGCTCGTAGCCTTCACAAAATCTTCATGAAATAATTAGCACACGCCTCTTGACAGTGCTAATAAAAGTGATATACTAGCATTAGCACAAGAGAAAGAAGAGTGCTAAAAAGGAGTGATTGCGATGAATAGTGAAAAATGGACAGAAGCAATGCAGGAAGCATTTGGACGTGCAGCTCAGAATGCATTGGCGCTTAATCAACAGATTGTAGATGTTGAACATCTCATGTATGCATTATTAGAAGATAGTTCAGGTATTTTCTATAGAGTACTTACAAAACTGAATATCTCTATACCAGAAGTACAGGATCTAATAAATGCGGAGATCAATAAGAAGCCTAGTGTGGGGCAGGTGACTCAGGATCAGCTTCGTTTAAGTTATGATCTTAATAGCTGGATTGCGAATGCGGAAAAAATTAAGACAGAATATAAAGATGACTATATGAGTGTAGAACATCTTATTCTTGCATTATTTAATACGCAAAACACTTTTATTAAAAACTTTGTATCTCGTTATAATTTGAATAAAAAAGAAGTTGAAAAAGTAATTAAGGAAATGAGAGGAGGACATAAAGTGGATACTCCAAACCCAGAAAATAACTATGAAGTATTAGAAAAATATGGACGTGATCTTGTGAAAGATGTGAAAGATGGCAAGATTGAT
>NZ_UQGV01000002.1 GCF_900540665.1 uncultured Catenibacterium sp.
CTCGTCAACAACTTTTTTTGATTTTTTCTTTAAATTATCTACTTATCGTCTAAATACCAGCCATAATCCTGATGATAGATCATCTGTTTAGTCATTCCACCATCAATACAGATATTCTCACCGTTGACAAATGAAGCTTTGGATGAACATAAAAATAAGACCATAGACGATATATCTTGGGGATTTCTTACTCTTCCAGATGGCTGTTGATATGCATCAGGACCAGTATATGTATGACCATGAGTGTCAATCCATCCTGGTGAAATAGAATTGACTCTTACACGACCTCTTAGACTCATCATGAGAGCGTGTGTAAGGGCCGCTATGCCTCCTTTTGCTGCAGTATAGCTTTCTGTATTGGCTTGACTCATACGGTCTCTAGAAGACGAAATATTGATAATTACAGCATCCTTATTAAATGAATCCTTGAATAACTTTGTGAGATAGAACGGTGCAGTAACTCCTACAGATAAAGCATATTGAAATTCTTCATTACTGCATTCATCAATACCCTTCATCATCGGTAAAGTAATGAGATAATCAATATGTCCATGTTTTTCTAATACATAAGATACAAATGATTCTAGAATTTCTTTACTCGCAATATCTCCTACATAGTGATTTCCTTGTGCTTTATCGATTACTTCTACTAAAGCACCTTGTTTTCTAAAATCTTCTACTATTGCTTTTCCTATTCCATGTGCCCCACCAGTGACAACAACAACTTTATCCTTAAACTCCATATTTCCTCCTTATATACGAAAACACTATGGACTTATGTCCATAGTGTTTCTTATAAATTAAGCATCATGATGAGAAGTTACAAATTCTTCTTCTTCATCAAACATTGCAGAGTCAGGAGTGAAGTTTTCAGCTTCTTCTCTTGATTTTTCAAGTTCAGCCTGCTGAAGAGCTTCTTCTTCCTCTCTCTTGATTGTTTCTTCAGACTTTAAAGGTCCTCTTAAGCCAGTACCTGCTGGTAATAGCTTACCGATAATAACGTTTTCCTTTAGACCCTTAAGATTATCTACTTTACCTCTGATGGCAGCATCAGTAAGAATTCTAGTAGTTTCCTGGAATGATGCAGCTGATAACCATGAATCTGTTTCTAATGAAGCCTTAGTGATACCAAGTAAGATTGGTCTACCAACAGCTGGATGCTTACCTTCCTTAAGAACCTGTCTATTTAATTCAGTGAAGTTCTTAACTGAAACATGTGATCCAGGTAATGCAGTTGTATCGCCACCTTCTACGATCTTCATTCTTCTCATCATCTGCTGAATGATGATTTCGATATGCTTATCAGAAATTTCGATACCCTGTAATCTATATACCTGCTGTACTTCTTTTAAGATATACTTTTCTACTGCTTCTGCAGATGCAACAGATAATAATTCTTTTGGAGAGATAGAACCTTCTGTGATCTTATCACCTGGTTCAACAATATCTCCTTCTGAAACTGCTACTTTTGCACCAATTGGTGTTAAGTAAGTCTTAGTTTCAAGATCATTTGCGACAGTAACTTCTGAACGCTGGTTGTTGTGGTCACCCTGAGTTGTAATTGATGAAACATGTCCATTGATTTCAGAAATAATTGATTTAGCCTTTGGAACACGTGCTTCAAACAATTCCTGGATACGAGGAAGACCCTGAGTGATATCGGCGTCACCGGCAACACCACCCATGTGGAATGTACGCATTGTAAGCTGAGTACCTGGTTCACCGATTGACTGTGCAGCCATGATACCGATTGTTTCACCAAGTAATACTTCCTGACCAGTTGCTAGGTTTAGACCATAACACTTACGGCAGATACCTGTCTTAGATTTACATCCGAAGATGTTTCTAATTTCAACTGTCTTAATACCAGCATCCGCAACAGCTTTTGCTGATTTTTCAGTCATTAATTCATTTGCATGGACAATGATTTCACCAGTTGCTGGATCACAGATGTCCTTTAATGAAGTACGACCAACAAGTCTATCTACTAACGGTACGATTACGTTACCATCAGCTGTATTAATTAATTCAGATACTTCGAATCCCTTATCAGTATGACAATCGTCTTCTGTGATAATAACTTCCTGTGCTACATCGACAAGACGTCTTGTTAAGTAACCTGAATCGGCAGTCTTTAAGGCTGTATCTGTAGAACCTTTACGAGCACCATGTGTAGAAATGAAGAATTCTGATGCAGTTAAACCTTCACGAAGGGCAGACTTGATAGGAAGTTCGATAGTTTCACCCTTAGGGTTACTCATCAATCCACGCATACCTACAAGCTGAGTGAAGTTAGAGATGTTACCACGGGCACCTGAATCTGACATGATGAAGATTGGGTTATCACGATCAGCTTCGAACTCTTCTTTAACGATACCAGTAACTTCTTCTTTAACGTCATTCCATAATTTGATTACGGCAGTATAACGTTCATGTTCTGTTAATTTACCTTTGTTGTATAACTTCTTAATGACTTCAAGATGTTCATCAGCATCATCGAATAAATGATATTTATCCTGAGGAATCTGAATATCATAAGCAGATACTGTAATACCAGCGATAGTTGAGTAATAGAATCCCTGGTTCTTTAATCTATCAAGCATGACATGGATTTCATCAATTGGACAAATCTTGAAGTATTCATCAATGATTGCTCCAAGAGTCTTCTTAGTGAACTGCTTGATTAAAGGCTGAGCTTTGATGTGAGCCTTGATATCTGTACCATAAGGTAAGAAGTACTTCATTGGAGTAGCCTTTAAACTTGCCTTATCTGGATCATTTAAGTATGGGAATTCACCTTCAAAGATCTGGTTGAAGATGATCTTACCAACTGTAGTGACTAAGTACATGTTGTTCTGTTCTTCAGTGAATGTCTTATTCTTTAAAGCAGCAGCACGAATCGCAATTCTTGTATGTAAGTTAACAGTCTTATTGTAATAAGCCATTAATACTTCGTTTACATCAGCGAATACTGTACCTTCACCAATCTGATCTGCTTTTTCTGTTGTTAAGTAATAGTTACCAAGCACCATGTCCTGTGATGGAGTAACGATAGGTTTACCATCTTTTGGACCAAGGATATTTCTAGAACCAAGCATTAACTGTCTTGCTTCCTGGATTGCTTCTTCACCTAATGGTGCATGGATGGCCATCTGGTCACCATCGAAGTCGGCATTGAATGCTGGACAAGCTAATGGGTGAAGACGGATTGCACGACCTTCTACTAGTTTAGGTTCGAAAGCCTGGATACCTAATCTATGTAATGTAGGGGCACGGTTAAGTAATACTGGATGATGTTTGATAACATCTTCAACGATTGGCCAGATCTTATCATCCATCTTATCAATCATACGTTCAGCAGCTTTGATATTAGTTGCTAATTCGTTTCTTACTAATCCAGAGATAACAAATGGCTTAAATAAGTTAACAGCCATTTCTCTTGGAATACCACACTGGTACATCTTTAATGTAGGTCCTACAGCGATAACTGAACGTCCAGAGTAGTCTACACGCTTACCAAGTAAGTTCTGTCTGAAACGTCCCTGCTTACCTTTAAGTGTATGTGAAAGAGATTTTAATGCTCTTCCTCCAGCACCTGTAATAGGTTTAGAACGTCTACCATTATCGATTAAAGCATCTACAGATTCCTGAAGCATACGCTTTTCGTTCTGTACGATGATGCTAGGTGTACCTAATTCTAATAATTTCTTTAAACGGTTGTTACGAGTGATAACACGTCTATATAAGTCGTTTAAGTCACTTGTCGCAAAACGACCACCGTCAAGCTGAAGCATTGGTCTTAAATCAGGTGGAATAACTGGAAGAACATCCATGATCATCCATTCTGGCTGGTTATTAGAGCTTCTGAATGCATCGATTGCTTCAAGTCTCTTTAATAACTTCTGTCTCTTCTGACCCTGAGCTTCTTTTAACTGATTTTCTACATCTTCAAGTTCAGCATCTAAGTCAACCTTCTGTAATAATACTTTGATGGCTTCTGCACCGATCTTAGCCTGGAACTGACCACCGAACTTTTCAACACAGTTACGATAATCTCTTTCAGATAATACCTGCTTGTATTCAAGTGGTGTAGAACCTTTATCAGTAACAACATAAGATACGAAGTAGATGATTTCTTCTAACTGTTTAGGAGACATATCAAGGATGAGTCCCATACGAGATGGAACTCCCTTTAAATACCAGATATGTGCAACTGGAGTTGCTAATTCGATATGACCCATTCTTTCTCTTCTTACTGAAGAACGAGTTACTTCAACACCACAACGGTCGCAGACAACACCTTTATATCTTACTTTCTTATATTTACCACAAGCACATTCCCAGTCCTTTGTTGGACCAAAGATTCTTTCACAAAATAAACCATCTTTTTCAGGCTTCTGTGAACGATAGTTGATTGTTTCAGGTTTTTTGACTTCGCCATATGACCATTCACGAATCTTCTCAGGAGAGGCTAAACCGATCTGAATTGCTGAAAAATTATTATTCTCTGCCATTATTCTTCCTCCTCACCGCTTTTTCCAAATAATCCTTCGATAATATCATCGACTGATTCTGGAGCTTCATCATCATCGAAGCTGTCTTCTACGATATCATCTTCACCTTCGGCAACGAATTCTTCGTGAGTGTCAACTTCTTCATCTTCTTTTTCTTCTTTATCATCATTTTCTTCATCTTCTTTTGGCTTCTTAGGCGCATCGAATGAACGAGGGAAACGACGATCTTCATCTTCGATATTACCTACATTGATTTCATTACCGTCATCATCTAATAGACGAATATCTAATGCCAATGCCTGTAATTCTTTCTTTAATACTCTGAATGATTCAGGTAATCCTGGTTCAGGTAACTTCTGTCCCTTAACAATTGCTTCATAAGTCTTAACACGTCCTACAACGTCATCTGACTTAACTGTTAAGATTTCACGTAATGTATATGCTGCACCATAAGCTTCAAGTGCCCATACTTCCATTTCCCCGAATCTCTGACCACCGTTCTGAGCTTTACCACCAAGTGGCTGCTGAGTAACAAGTGAGTAAGGACCAACTGATCTTGCATGTAACTTATCATCAACCATGTGACATAACTTGATCATGTACATGATACCAACTGATACTTCGTTATCGAAATATTCACCAGTTTTACCAGAAATAACTTTCTGTTTACCATTTTCTGGCATACCAGCTTCCTTCATGATATTTTCTAAGTCCTTAGAATTGATACCATCAAAGGCTGGAGTTGCGAAATACTGACCACCTAACTGTCTAGCGGCATAACCTAAGTGTAATTCTAATACCTGACCGATGTTCATACGAGATGGTACACCTAATGGGTTAAGCATGATATCAAGTGGAGTACCGTCCTGTAAGTGAGGCATATCTTCTGTTGGTAAGATCTTAGAGATGACACCCTTGTTACCGTGTCTACCTGACATCTTATCCCCTTCAGAAATCTTACGCTTCTGAACGATATATACTTTGATAACTTTATTTACACCTGGCTGTAAATCGTCTCTTTCAACTTCCTTATAAGCAAGTGAGTTTGCTTCACCATACTGATTTTCAGTTTTTCTATCTTTACCTCTACGAGTAAATACTCTGATACGATGAACGATACCAGAACCACCATGTGGTACTCTTAATGAGTTATCTTTAACTTCTCTAGATTTTTCACCAAAGATAGCTAATAATAGTTTTTCTTCTGCAGATAATTCTGCCTGTCCCTTAGGAGTGACTTTACCAACTAAGATATCGCCTTCCTTAACTTCAGCACCAACGCGGATAATACCGTTTTCGTCTAAGTTAGAACGTGCATCTTCACCTACGTTAGGAATATCTCTAGTAATTTCTTCAGGGCCTAACTTTGTATCACGACATTCAATTGTATATTCCTGAATGTGGATAGAAGTATAGTAGTCTTCTTTTACAAGCTTTTCATTCATGATGACAGCATCTTCGTAGTTATAACCATTCCATGTCATGAAACCTACAAGAACGTTCTGTCCTAATGCTAATTCACCCTGTTCCATAGCTGGTCCATCAGCAAGAACCTGACCCTTAAGAACATGATCACCAGCCATAACAATTGGACGATGGTTGATACATGTACCAGCGTTAGATACAGTGAACTTTAATAACTTATATGTCTTTTCGCCGCTTTCACCTTCAACAATGATCTTCTTAGCGTCAACATATTTAACAGTTCCTTCTTCTTTCGCAACAATTGCAGCACCAGAGTCTCTTGCAGCCTGGAACTCCATACCTGTTCCTACATAAGGAGCATGTGGATTTAATAGAGGTACAGCCTGTCTCTGCATGTTACATCCCATAAGGGCACGAGTCGCATCATCGTTTTCCAAGAATGGGATACATGAAGATGCTACTGATACGATCTGTTTAGGTGAGATATCGATATAGTCGATTTCTTCTGGCTTAGCCATAATGTTTTCACCTAAATGACGTGAGATAACCTGTTCATCAATGATACGGTCATTTTCATCAGTCTTAACTTTTGCCTGGGCAATAATATAGTTCTTTTCTTCATCTGCTGTTAAATAACGAATATCATCTTCGTCAATAACACAGTTATTTACTTTACGATATGGAGTTTCAATAAATCCATATTCATTTACTTTTGCATAAGATGCAAGTGTAGAAATCAACCCGATGTTAGGACCTTCTGGTGTTTCGATTGGACAGATTCTACCATAGTGTGATGGATGGACGTCTCGTACTTCATAACCTGCACGGTCTCTTGATAAACCACCAGGACCTAAGGCAGAAAGACGTCTCTTGTTTGTTAATTCGGCAAGTGGGTTGATCTGGTCCATGAACTGAGATAACTGTGAACTTGCAAAGAATTCTTTGATTGCAGCAGTTAATGGACGAATGTTTGTTAATGACTGTGGAGTCATAGAATCATCTTCAGCTAAAGACATTCTTTCCTTAACTACTCTTTCCATACGTGATAAACCGATACGGAACTGGTTCTGAACTAATTCCCCAACAGTTCTAACACGTCTGTTACCTAAATGATCGATATCATCTAATAAACCAATACGGCTCATTAAAGACACTCTGTCTTCAGCTGCTAAGTCCTGAGAATCATAGATATCAACAAGGTTAAGCATATATGAATATGCAGCAATAAAGTCTGAAATAGTGACAAACTTACTATCTAATGAAAGATCAGTACCGATTACTCTCATCTTGATAGATTTTGATTCATCTGTATATACATCTAAAACCTGAATAGTATGGTTAGAATGCATATTTTCATTTGTTTTAATTTCTCTTGTATGTGCACCTGCTTCAAATACTGGCTTTAAGATTTCTAGTTTATCTTTAGTAATCTTAGTACCTTCTGTCATTACAACATTACCATCAACGTCAACAACATCTTCGGCAAGAACACGATCAGCAATACGATCTAATAAGCTTAACTTCTTACGTAGCTTAAAACGACCTGCTTTTGCTAAATCATAACGTTTTGGATCGAAGAAACGCGCAAATAGTAAAGAGTTAGCACCATCTAAAGTAGCTGGTTCACCTGGTCTCAATTTACTATAAATTTCCATCAACGCATCATCAGTGTTATGTGTTGGATCCTTTTCAAATGTATTGTAGAGGAACTGGTGTTCTCCGAAAACTTCAATAATATCTTCATTTGAAGAAAGTCCTAGAGCACGTAAAAGAATAGTACCTGGAATCTTCTTCTGACGGTCAATACGAACATTTAGAACATCCTTGGCATCATTTTCAAATTCAAGCCAAGTACCACGAGATGGGATAACCTGTCCATTGAAGACAGTCTTACCAATCTTGTCTGTTCCATTACCAAAATAAGCTCCTGGAGAACGAACTAACTGTGAAACGATAACACGTTCTGCACCATTAACAACAAATGTACCTGAATCTGTCATTAATGGGAAATCACCCATAAATACTTCACTTGTCTTGATTTCTCCAGTTTTCTTGTTTACAAGACGTAAAGTAGCACGCAAAGGAGCTGCATAGACTGCATCTCTTTCTTTACTTTCATCTGCATCATACTTAGGCTCATCAAAACGACAATCAACAAACTCCAATGATAATGTGTCGTTAAAATTTGTGATAGGATAAATATCCTCAAATACTTCTCTTATACCTTTTTCCTGAAACCACTTAAATGAATCTGTCTGAATTTCGACAAGGTTAGGTAGTTTCAAAGAACCACTAATACGAGAATAATTGCGTCGCTTAATGCGGCTTTCTGCAGTTCTTACATTCTTTTCCAAAATCCGTTCCACTCCTTTTTTAATCTCTATCTGCAAGCTAAAAAGGGTCAAAATGACCTGCTTTTATACATGAGTAGGCATTTTAGTATACTAGCATAAGGGTACATTTGTGTCAACCCAAAAAGGGAAATTTATACAATTTCCCTAATTATCATTATTTAATTGATTGAATTATATAATAGCCTTTGTTTCGCTTCAATATTTCCGCATTTCCAAAAACTTCTTCCATGCATTTCTTAGCGCTTGGTGCACCCTGCTTCTTTTGAATTACAATCACAAGGCGGCCATTCTTATTTAAATGTGAATAACTTTCTTTAAGAATAGTCGTCACAACATTCTTGCCTGCACGAATTGGCGGATTAGAGATGATCATATCAAATGTCTTCTCTACTTGATCATATGCATTACTTTCATAAACATGCATATCTTCAAGATGATAATCTTCAATTGTGCGTTTAGCAAGATCCATTGCACGTCTGTTGACATCTACCATATCAAATGTAACATCTGGATAAACCATCTTCAGGCTGATGCTTAATGCACCATATCCACACCCAACATCCAATACTGATTTTACACCTTCTAGATTAACGGTGTCAAGTAGAGTTCTTGAGCCGAAATCTACACTATCCTTAGAGAAAACACCACGGTCACTATGAAAGTCAATAGAATGTCCTTGAAAATCAAAATGAATCATTGAAGGTCTGCTTTCTATTTCATCATTTGTATAATAGTGTGACATTCTCATTCCTCATAAGAAAAAAGCCCTAAGATAGGGCTTTTAAAATTGTGTTTGTATTAAATTACTTTAATTCAACAACAGCACCAGCAGCTTCTAAAGTTTCCTTTAACTTAGCACCTTCTTCAGCTGGTACGTCTTTCTTGATTTCAGATGGAACCTTGTCAACTAAGCCCTTAGCTTCAACTAGTCCTAAACCAGTGATTTCTCTAACAGCCTTGATAACTTTAACCTTTGTAGGTCCAACTTCCTTAAGGATTACTGTTACGTTAGCAGCAGGTCCTTCTTCTTCAGCAGCAGCAGCAACTGCAACTGGAGCAGCAGCTGTAACGTCGAATTTTTCTTCGATTGCTTTTACTAATTCATTTAATTCTAAGATTGTAGCTTCTTCTAAGTAAGCTAAGATTTCATCAGTTGTTAACTTTGCCATTTTAATATTCTCCTTTATTTCGATATTAAGCAGCTGCTTCTGCTTCTGCAGGAGCTGCTTCTTCTGCAGATCCTTCTGCTTCTTTGTCAGCTACAGCCTTAACAGCTCTAGCAACTTTTGATACTGGTGCCTTTAAGCAAGCCAATAACATTGATAACATACCTTCTTTGTTTGGTAACTTTGAAAGTTCCATAACTTCTTCTTTGCTCAATAATTTGCCTTCAACGATTGCAGTCTTGATTACAAGAGCTTCGTGATCCTTAGCAAATTTTGCTAGTACTCTAGCTGGAGCAACAGCGTCATCATGACCAAATGCAATAGCGTTTGGACCAGTTAAGAATTCATCTAATTCCTGTTTACCACAAGCTTCTGTAGCACGAAGAGCTAATTTGTTCTTATAAACTTTAAGTTCAACGTTTTCAGCTCTTAAAGCACGACGAAGTTCAGTAACTTCATCAACAGTTAAGCCACGGTATTCAGCAACTACTACTGACTGAGCGTTTGTTAACTTATCAGCGATTTCGTCGATGACTGCCTGTTTAGCGACTAATACTTTTTCGTTAGCCATTGTTACACCTCCATAAAAATTTTATTGCAACAATATACTCGTTATATAAAAACTCCTAGATTACCTAGGAGTTTGTCATTTGATACATGACAATATCCCTCGGTAACAAATTGAGACTTGCGTCAGTTACTGTCTACGGTATATTGATTGCGGCATTAATAATTAAGCAGCAATTTTTACTGCTGGACCCATTGTAGATGAAACTACGCAGTTCTTAACGTAAGTTCCCTTAACTACTGAAGGTCTGATTCTTAATAATAAAGCATGGATAGCTTCATAGTTTTCAACTAGCTTAGCGCTGTCGAATGATACACGACCGATTGGAAGATGTACGTTACCATCTTTATCAGTTCTATAATTAACTTTACCGCCCTTAGATTCATTAACTGCTTTAGCAACATCCATAGTTACTGTACCAGTCTTAGGGTTTGGCATTAATCCCTTAGGACCTAAAACACGTCCTAATTTACCAAGCTTAGGCATCTGATCAGGAGTAGCGATCATAACATCGAACTCTAACCATCCCTTAGCGATTTCATCTAAGATTTCCTGGCCGCCAACTACGTCAGCACCAGCATTTTTAGCTTCTTCAGCCTTTGGACCTTCAGCGATAACACAAACTCTCTTTGTTTTACCAGTTCCGTTAGGAAGCACGATAGCTCCACGTAACTGCTGATCTGCATGTCTAGTATCAAGGTTTAACTTGAATACAACATCAACACTTGCATCGAATTTAGCAGTATTAGTCTTCTTAACTAATTCGATTGCTTCTTCGATTGAGTATAGCTTGCCAGCTTCAATCTGCTTAGCAGCTTCTACATATTTCTTTCCTTTTTTTGACATTTTCTTTCCTCCTTAAGTGGTCTTAACGGATAGACCTCCCACTGTAATGACGGAATTCAACTCCATCAGATTGCTAATTAATTAAGCGTCTAAGCCTTCTACTTTGACACCCATGTTACGTGCTGTTCCAGCAACGATCTTCATTGCTGCTTCTAAATCATTAGCGTTAAGGTCTGGCATTTTGTATTCTGCGATTTCCTTTAACTTGTCAGCACTTAGAGTAGCAACAGTCTGCTTTGAATCACTTGCAGCTTTCTTGATACCACAAGCCTTCTTGATCATTTCAGCAGCTGGAGCTGTCTTTAATACGAAATCAAAGCTCTTGTCTTCATAAACAGTCAAAACTACTGGTACAGTTTCACCATGACGATCTTTAGTCTGATCGTTGAATGCTGTACAGAATTTTGGCATCTGAATTCCTGCACCTGCTAGAGCTGGTCCTGGTTTAGCACCACCTGCTGGGAACTGGATCTTCATAATTCTTACTACTTTTTTACCATTTTTTGCCACGGTACACACCTCCATTAAAATATTGTCCGTGCTGTGGTTCGTTTGGGCAAAAGCCCTCCCACGCATTTGACGCCATGCGTCGATTACCAATTATACATAATACAAAGCAAAAATCAATGCTTTTTTAATTTTTTTGACTTTTTTATTCAATGGATTTTAAAGACTCAACCATATCAACCTGATCGAGGATATGACGCATAGCTAAATTGATGATAATCGTAAAGCCGACTGTCATACCAAATGCAATTAAATAGATATAAAGCGGCATTGTACGGATAAATAACATATTATCCATTTCTACCGTTAATACTACAAAACGATGAAGGAAATAGCCAAAGAACATACCAAACGATGCTCCAATAAGAGAAAGAATGATATTTTCTCTAAAGATATAGTCACAATATTCTTTTCGACGGAAACCTAATACCTTGATTGTCGCAATTTCACCTTTACGTTCACCAATGTTGATATTAGTTAAGTTATAAAGAACGATGAAACATAACAATGCAGCACATCCTGATAATATTGCAACAATAATATTAAGCGAAGACATTCTCTGCTGGAATTCATCAAGTGTGGCTGTAAGTCGCTCCATACTGCCTATATCATGATGATCCAGGTAATTCTTTAATGTCTTGATATTGGACTTCTTCGTATTCATATCAACATAAAGAATAGAAGCAGATGATTTCATACCAGTTAGATTTTCATAGAATGTCTTACTCATGTATACCTGATGATTGACATAATGTTCAACAATATTGGACACCTTCACTGTATATTTTGTATTGTCATAAGAGAAAGTCATATTCTCCCCTTTTTTCACGCCAAGCTTTTCCGCAAGCTTTTGTGAAATAACAACACCATCATCACTCAAGATGATTTTCTTTTTTGTCTTATAATCCTTGAAGTTAATAAAGCTTTTAATCTCATCCGCATTATCATAGACAATCATCGTACTATAGTAATCTTCACTATTACCAAGTACTGTAACGTTCTGACGATAAGCACCTGTCAAATTATGCACACCTTCAATACGCTTGATCTTGTTTTCTACTTTCTTTATGTCTTCTATATTACTGTTCAATTTAATCAATGCATCATACTTATATACTTCGACATATTGTGAAGGAATGATCTTTGAACAGCTGTTTTTAACACCAAACCCTAGCATAATAAGTGCTGTACATCCTGCAATACCAATCACAGACATCCAGAAACGCTTCTTATAACGGAATAAGTTTCTCATTGTCACCTTCTGATTGAAGTTCAGACGTTTCCAGATAAAAGGTATACGTTCCATTAAAATTCTCTTACCTGCTTTAGGTGCTTTAGGACGCATCAAGACAGATGGTGTAGAGACAAGTTCCTGAAGACAGACACTTAATGTTGCAAGTAGTGTGACACCTACAGAAATAAGAACAGTCACAAGCGAGATAGACCATTTCTGGACAAGAACAGTTGATTGATTCATTCCATACATTAAGTACTTGAACAAGAAATAGATAATACGAGGGAATACCTGATTTCCTGCAAGAATACCTAAAATGCAGGCAAAAAATGTTGCTAAGAATGCATAAACAATATATTGCATAATGACATCCTGCTTGCTATAGCCAAGTGCTCTTAATGTACCACAATAGCTTCTCTGTTCTTCTATCATACGTGTCATAGTAGTCAATGATACTAAAGCGGCAACTAGGAAGAAGATCAATGGGAATACTTCAGCAATTGAGGCAATCGCCTGCTTATAAGATTCATAAGAGGCAATACCCACATTTTCATTTTTAGTGAGTGAATAAAGAACACCTTTTGGAATCTGATTTAATTGCTGCTGTGCCTGGTCAATCTGTGCTTTTGCCCCATCTAATTGCTCCTTAGCAGCATCAAGCTGTACTTTCGCATTATTTTCTGTCACTTCAAGCTTGCTTTGCTGGATATTAAGTTCTGCTTCCGCTTCATCTAACTTCGATTGTGCTTTTTCTAACTGAATTCGTCCTTCTAATAACTGACCTACACCTTGAAGCTTATTATTGAAGTTATTCAAGTTTTCATTCAAGTCATTCAAGATCTTTGTGAAAGCATCCTGAGCAGAATCCTTATCCTTTATATTTCCTAAAGTATCTTTAATAGAATCATGAAGTGCCTTGATTTCCTGATCTATTTTTTTAGTTTCATTATAAGCCTGCTGTGTCGCATTGCTGACCTGAGCTGCTTTCTTTAAATAAATCTTCTTTTGTTCATAAAACTGAATACGTGCTTCGGCTAACTTGATCTTGCCTTGAGAAATCTGACTATTAAAAGAATCAAGATTGCGTTTATATTCTTGATATCCTTCTTCATACTGTCTCTTTGCATCATCTAGCTGCGACTGCATATTACCTGTTAATTGATCATATTGATCACTCATTTCTTCAGATAACGTACTCTTAACACGTGTATTCACTGTTTCAATGAGATTATCATAATCAGATGTAAACATATTGTACTTCTCTGTACCTTCTACATCTACAAGTAATGAAGTATAAAGATGATCATTATTTCTTAACTCAGCCACTTTCTTATTTAAACCAAGTTCTCTTGCACCTTCATTTAATACTTCTACAAACCCACTGTTGGTACCATCACCTAGTGTATTAGTTCCACGGTCAACATTACTAATATAACGAGGATCGTTCACAATACCTACAATCTTATATGTCTTTGTACCATTATCATTAGAAAGTTCAATTGTATGTCCCATCTTGTAATTATATTTACCAAGATTGACATCAATGATACATTCATTCTCTTTTTTAGGATAACGTCCCTTTAATAGTTCAGGACGATCCAGCATCGACTTTTCATATTTTTCCTGTGAGTACACAGTAACGCCTGATTTACCATCTTTATGCGCAAATAAAGCATCAAACTGGTAACATGGCACTACTTTCTTTACACCCTTAAGTTTTCTTACCTTTGTGACATCTTCATCAGAAAAGCCAAGTGTCGCAATATAAGTGAGATCGGCATAGTTGTGACTATTTAAATAAGCGTCAGCACTTGCAGCCATTGTATAAGGGGTATTTCTAAGTCCTGAAAAGACAGTTGCCCCTAAGAATATAATCATAAAGATGGAGAAAAAACGTCCTTTTGACTGACTGATGTTCTTAAAGACGGTTTTCCAATAGAATCTCTTTTTTACCATTCAATATTATCGATGGATTCAGGATGTTCATTATATTCCTGTTTTTCCACTTTTCCATTCTTAAGATGAATGACCTGATCAGCCATTGGGGCAAGAGCCGAGTTATGTGTAATAACGATTACAGTCATTCCATAGTTATCACACATGCTTCTTAACAAGCCAAGAATTGATTTACCTGTCTGATAATCAAGTGCACCTGTTGGTTCATCACAGAGTAATAATTTAGGATTCTTAGCGATAGCACGAGCAATGGCCACACGCTGCTGTTCACCACCTGATAACTGTGCTGGGAAGTTATCTTTACGTCCTCCAAGTCCTACACGTTCTAGAATATCTAATGAATTGAGTGGATCCTTAGAAATCTGAGAAGCAAGTTCTACATTTTCTAATGCTGTTAAGTTCTGGACAAGATTATAGAACTGGAATACAAATCCAATATCATCTCTTCTATAATCCGTTAATTGTTTATCATCATACGTCGCAATATTATGTCCATCTACAAGAATAGTCCCACTTGTAGGTGTATCCATACCACCTAGCATATTTAATATTGTAGTTTTACCGGCACCAGAGGCACCTACTATGACTGTGAATTCACCTTTATTCACCTTAAAGTTCACACCATTATTTGCATAAATAGTGACATCACCCATAGTATAGCTTTTCACAACATTCTTTAGTTCAATAAATGCATCCATACATTTCCCTCCTAATAATATTGTAAGTGATACCATTTTTATCTTCAAGCACAAAAAAGACATGCTTATGCATGCTTCTGTTCTTCAATCTTCTTAAGCTGAATTAATTCCAAATCAATAGGAGTAAGGTTACCTAAGAAATCAACAAGTACTGTTGCAGTTTCTTTTTCTTTATCAATAGATTCTACCTTACCACTCTTAGATGCGAATGGACCAGCAAGAACTTCTACATAATCACCTTCAACAAAATCAACTTCTACAGCTGTAGTTTGGATACCCATTGACTTTAAGATTGGATCTAATTCTCTCTTATTGACTGGGAAAGGTTTAGCCCCTCCACCTGATGAACCGATAAATCCTGTAACACCTGGTGTATTACGGACAATATACCAAGCTTCATCAGTCATAACCATTTCTACAAGAACGTAACCAGGGAACATATTAACTGTCTTGTTCACTTTCTTACCATTCTTGATTTCAGTTTCAACATGTTCTGGAATAACAATATTGAAAAGGATATTCTGAAGTCCCATTGATTCAACACGTTTTTCAAGGTTTTCTTTTACTTTATTTTCATGACCTGAATATGTATTAACTACATACCACTGTCTACCCTCGTTATTGGAATCATGTGTTTCTTCAGTATTTTCTACTTTAGTTTCTAATTCTTCTGCCATATTAACTTAACCCCAATGTCTTTAAAATTAATGCAATTAATGCATCTGCGCCATAGAAATAAACTCCAAGAACTACTGTAAATGCAAGTACTACAAATGCATCACGAGCTAATTCTTTCTTTGTGAGCCAATGAACATTCTTAATTTCCTGACGAATACCTTTTAGAGAAAACCATTCTTTGAATTTTAATGGATTCTTATCTTCTTGTTCTTCTAAACGTCTTTGACGTTCTAACTTCTTTGCTTTTCTAAGCTCTTTGCGTTCCTGCTTAAGCTTTTCTTTTCTAGCCTTATCGTCCATGGATGCAGCCTCCTTATTTTGATTCTCTATGTATCGTATGCTTACCGCATTTCTTGCAGTACTTACGTAATTCTAAACGTTTTACATTTGTTCTGTTATTCTTATAAACTGAATAATTACGTGATAAGCATTCCGTGCATACTAAGATTACTTTTTCTCTCATCTTATCACTCCTTAACCTAAATTAATTTATCATAAATACACAATATCGTCAATTGATAATTAAGAACTCCCCTAAGGGATGTGCTCTTAATTTAGTCATCACACGATAAACACTGTTATAAACACATTTTATTGAAATATTGAGCATCAATGCGACCTCTTTTTCAGAATAACCTAACAAAACAAGATGAAAGATTTTCTGATCTCTGTCTGAGGTCTCATTCTGGATAATCGCATACACAAGTTCCCAGACTTTTTCTAAATCCTGTGCTTTTTGTGGAGAATACTCCACTCTTTGATCTGCAATCAATTCACCATAAGTACGTGAATCTTCATAATTCACAATCCTATCAAGAGAGATGGCTTTCTTTTCATAACGTGTGAAGAAAGTATATTGCTTCTTAAGTAATGACTGCATCTTCTTAATAATACAGCTTCTCGCATATACTTCAAACGTTGTATCCTGGTCTTCACGATAACTCCAGAAAACTTTTTCAAAAGTAATCATCCCTACCTGCAATAAATCCTGTGCTTCTAAAGACATAGATGAGATATACTTCATCTTTCTCATCACTGTATTGACTAAAGCATCATAAAATGAATACAAGCAACGCAATGCGACAGGATCATTGGATCTTGCTAAATAAATTAATTCCCTTAATATACGATCATCCATAGATCATCCTCCTCTTAGAGAGGATGACGTGAGTTATATACCTGATAAAGTAATACGGCTGTTGCAACAGATGCATTGAGTGAATTGACATGACCTACCATTGGTAGAATGACATTCATATCACAATGTTCTTTTACTAAGCGAGAAATACCAAATCCTTCTGATCCAATCACAAGAACAAGTGGCATATTATAATCTACAGCACGATAATCTGTAGAATTATCTAATTCACATCCTACAACCCAGAATCCTTCTTTCTTTAAAGAATCAAGGGTACGAGATAAATTAGTTACCTGTGCAACAGGAACATGGTCAATAGCACCTGTAGATACTTTTGCAACTGTCGCATTTAAGCCAACAGAGCGCTTCTTACCAATGATAACACCATCTACACCAATTGCATCACATGTACGAATAATAGCCCCTAGGTTGTGAGGATCTTCCATACCATCAAGCATTAATAATAATGGCTGCTTTCCTTCTGGAATGTTACGTACGATATCTTCTAAAGGTGTATAGTCATACCCGTCAATCAAAGCCATAACACCTTGATGGTTTACATTCCCTACAAGTTTAATAAAGCCATTTTTATCCGTCATCCTCATTTTTATATTATTCTTGCGACACAACTTCACAATATCATCATTCTTTGACTGGTTCTGAATCATTACTTCATAAACCTGTCTTGGTCCTGTTAATAGTTCTCTGACGGTGTTTTTACCATAAATCCATTCTTTCACTTTGTCACTTCCTCTTCTTCCACATATTTCTTAAATAATTCAAATATTTCATCTAATCTTTCTGTCTGCTTAGTGAGATAAAGATGTCCAACCATCGATTCAAAACCAGAAGACTGGTTATGAACAACAACTGTTTTATTCTTTACTGAATGTCCTTTGCAGTTACGTCCACGCTTGAATAAGCGCACTTCTTCTTCAGTGAAGAAATTTTGAGAAAGGGCATATTTCATAAAACCTGCATGGGCATAAGCACTGACATACTTGATAGAAGCTTTCTGTAATTCATGAGGCTTCATAATTCCCTTCTCAGTGAGTAAATATTCACGGACATATACTTCAAAGACTGCATCACCTAAATAAGCGACAGCAAGTGCATTCATTAGCTCTGGACGCATTAGAGAATGCCTCTTTCAGTTAATTCTTTTCTAACACGGTCTGCTTCATCAAAGTTCTTTTCTTTCTTATAAGCATTCCATTCTTCATATAAAGCGATATCTTCTTCACTTAACTTTGTACCTTCAAATAAGAAACCTAAAACATCACCCATCTTTACAAGTGTTGCATATTCAGTCGCAATGACATCATTGTCTTTTTCTCTAACACGCATCACCTGATTGAGTACTTTTACCTGATCGAGAATCTGTGTTAAAGCAAGTGAAGTATTTAAGTCATCTTCTAATGCATTCACCATAGCATCCACAGTTGCCTTCTTATAATCATGAGCAGGAACATGGTTCACCTGTAAATATAAAGACGCATTCTTAGTCGCATTTTCTACTTTAGATACTTCTTTACGTACTCCTGCAATGACATCATCAGTCATATTCAAAGGGTTACGATAGTGAGTAGATAACATCAACCATTTAAATACATTGCATCCAAATTCTACAATTAAATCTTTAGCCCATAAAACATTACCTAAAGACTTAGACATCTTTTCACCATCGATATTGATCATCTGGTTATGCATCCAATAGTTTGCGATTGGATGACCATTATAAGCCATAGACTGAGCAATTTCATTTTCATGATGAGGGAACTTTAAATCCTGTCCTCCACCATGGATATCAATCTTACCATCCTTGAATAACTTATTGATCATAACAACACATTCAGTATGCCATCCTGGTCTACCTTTTGACCAAGGTGTATTAAACTGAATACCTTCATCTGTCTTCTTCCATAATGCGAAGTCAGTTGTACTTTCTTTCTTCTTGTCATCAGCAGAAAGAGTACGATCACTTGCACCCGCAATAAGGTCTTCTACTTTAATGCCTGATAACATGCCATATTCTTTAACCTTAGTGACACGGAAATAAACATCTCCATCTACTTCATAAGCATAACCCTTGTCAATAAGAGCCTGGATGAAATCAATGATTTCAGGCATAGTTTCAGTTACTCTTGGTTTATATGTAGGATCTTCAATATTTAATCCTGCTCTTACATCTTCATATGCCTTGATATATTTATCAGTGAGTTCCTTTTCTGTAATACCTTCTGCTTTAGCGGCTTTGATGATCTTATCATCTACATCTGTATAGTTAGATACAAAAGTCACGTCATTCCCTAAATATTCAAAAGTACGTCTTAATACATCAAATACGATCATTGGGCGTGTATTCCCAATATGAGCATGATTATAAACTGTAGGACCACAAATATAGATAGAAACTTTACCTTCTTCAATAGGCTTAAATTCTTCTTTTTTGTTTGTTAATGTGTTAAATAATCTCATAACATCCTCCTCAAATAAAAAAAGCTCATGATAAAGACAATCCACCTTACCATAGCTTTTCACTCTTAACGCAAGTCAAACGTTCTTTCTTTCAAAAAGACTCAGATGGGTGCATCCTAGAACCTTCCACTAGATGCTTGCACCATCTCATCCTCGCTGTAAGCTTCTTGTTCTATTCATTCTCATCTATAATTTATTTCACTATATCAAATTATCGTCTATTCTTCAAGACAAACGCCTTTCTTATTTCTTTGTATCAGTTAATTTTTTTGAAAGCTTATCAAGTCCCTTGGATGTAAGAGAAAGACTTTTGGCCCCAAAGTCCTTTAAATCATTCATACCATCCTTGAATTCTTCTGTCTCTGTGACCTTTTTTATACCATCTTTTGCTTTCTTATAGGCGTCTGATTCAGAAATAGTAGTTGCTGCCTCTTTCGCACGATTGGCACACTTATTAATGTTCTCTTCGCTTAGTATTTCTTCTGTATTCTCTTTTACCTTCTGAATACCCTTTTGTACTTCTTCACTTTCAGCAAATTCTTTCACTTTATCTAATATACTCATAGTTCTCATCTCCTAAGGAAAAAGATGGAGGAACCCCTCCATCTTTGTATTAACCAAGTAATGAACCGAATACTCTTAAGTATTCATCTGCTGAACGATCCCAGTCTAATTTTTCAGTCATAGCACGATAAATCAAACCATTCCATTGATCTTTTTCATCATAGTAGATATGTAATGCATAATCAATAATGTCCATCATTTCATGCGCATTATAGTTAGCAAAACTAAATCCAGTACCAGTACCATCAAATTCATTGAATGGCTTTACACTGTCTTTTAATCCACCAGTTTCTCTTACGATAGGAATTGTACCATAACGTAATGACATCATCTGAGACAATCCACATGGTTCAAATAATGAAGGCATTAAGAACATATCACATCCAGCATAAATACGACATGATAAACCAAAGTCATATTTTAACTGTAATGAAATTTTTGGATTACCAAATCCAGCAATTTCTTCTAATGGTTCTTCATATTTCTTATCACCTGCACCAAGAATAACAAGCTGAACCTTTCTCTGTAAGAGTTCTTCCATACGGTTAAGGATCAAGTCTAACCCCTTCTGCCATGTTAATCTTGTAACAATACCAATAAGTGCTACATCAGGATCCTGTGGTAATCCTACTTCAGCCTGTAATGCTAGTTTATCTTTTACCTTTTCAGTATAAACGCTCTCTGCGTTGAAATGGCAAGGGATATTTGGATCTGTTTCTGGATTGTTTGTATCATAGTCGATACCATTTAAAATACCATAAAGATCATCATGACGCATAGCAAGGATATTCTGTAATCCTTCACCATAAGCATCTGTTAAAATCTCCTTTGCATATGTTGGAGAAACAGTTGTAATTGCATCTGAATAAAGAATTGCTGCTTTCATCATATTCATGCAATCATCATTACGTACATTACCATTGTAATATAAGTAATTATCTAAACCGAACAAGTCATTCAATAAGAATGGATCACATTTACCCTGATAAGCGATATTGTGGATTGTGAAAGTTACTTTCACATTTCCATAATAGTCATAATAGCAATATCTTTCTTTATAAAGAGGCGCAATCATTGCGGCCTGCCAATCATGTAATGATAAGATATCTGGCATGATATCTAAACGAGATAAACATTCAAGAACTGCAAAGTCATAGAATGCGAATCTTTCATAATCATCATCATAACCATATAAACCAGGTCTTCTGAAATACTGTTCATTATCTACAAAGAAATAAGTCACACCTTCATACACTGCTTTAAAGACACCACAATAGCATCTTCTCCATCCTACCCATAAATAGAAGTTAGTCACATATTCAAGTGATTCAGGGTATTTAATATCCTGATACTTTGGAAGAATGACATAACATTCATGTCCTTTTTTTACAAGTTCTTTAGGTAAAGAACCGATAACGTCAGCGAGTCCTCCAGATTTAATATAAGGAAGTGCTTCACCAGCAGCAAAGACGATTCTCATTAGACAATGTCACCTTCTTTAACGTATAATGGATCAGCTGGATCACCAAGAAGTTCTTTTACATGTTTAACCTTAGCATCCTTATCCATAATGACATTTTCAAGATGAGCACCTGCTTCTACTGAAGAACCACTGAATAAGATTGAGTTCTTTACAACAGCACCTTTACCAATCTTAACATTACGTCCTAAAACACTGTTTTCTACAGTACCATCAACAAATACACCGTTTGCGATATATGAACTCTTCACTTCAGCATCTTTTAGATACTTTGAAGGTGGTGTATCGTTAGTATTTGTGAAAATTGGCCAATTAGACTTGAATGCTTGAGTTGATACATCAATATCAAGGAATTCAAGAGATGTCTTGAAATAAGCTGCATATGAATCAATGCACTTCACAAATCCTTTATATTCATAAGCGTTGATTTTCATTTCATCTTTTAGATAATTTAAAGTATCTCTTAAATCATAGAATACAGATACTGTCTGTGCCTTATGAAGCATCTTGATTAATGCTTTTCTATTAATAACATAAGTTTCAAGTGAGATTGAACGATCCTTGCGATTACCTTTATTTAATTCAAAATCAACAACCTGCTTGTCCTTGATCTTTAAGAAATCAGAACCAATAAATGTTTCATTCGCATTCTTAATCTTCTTATAAACAACAGTTACATCACAACCAGATTTTTCATGTGCTTCTACAACATCAGAGAAATCCATTGTAGTAATAATATGTGCTGGAGAAATCACTACATAATCAGCAGTAGATTTTTCTAAGAATGCAATGTTTTCTAACATATTGTTGATGTCATGGTTGTACATAGTGCTGTTTGCATACTTTTCATCATATAATAATGAAATACCACCCTTTTTAGAGTTGAAGTTCCATGCATTACCAGAACCAATATGTTTTAATAATGATCTTGGTTTTTCCTTTACTAAAATACCTACTTTATCAATATTAGAATTTGAAAAGTTAGATAATACGAAGTCAATAATACCATAACGACCCAAGAAGCTTACTGAAGCAACTGGACGTCTTTCTGTCAATCCTTTCAAAGATATATCAGTATGTAAATTGATTAATCCTACTACATTTGCCATTTGCTCTTCACTCCTTATCTGCTATTGCCACTTACTAAAGCGACTTCTTCTGCTTCTTCATTCACAACTGTTCCAGCTTTGATTACAACGCCTTCATCAATAATTGCTTTCTTGACAACAGCGCCTTCTTCAATAAGAACACCAGGCATTAATACTGAATCAATAACCTTAGCTCCTTCACCAACGTTAACATTGCTGAATAGAACTGATCCTTCAACTTCACCATTTACAACACATCCCTGTGTTACAAGTGAATTCTTAACACTTGCCTGTGCACCAATTAACTGAGGTTTACCAAGTGTATCTTCTGAATAGATCTTCCAGTCTTTCTTGATGTTATAAAGGTCAAGTTCCTTATCATCAAGAAGGTCCATATTTGCCTGCCATAAGCTTTCAACAGTTCCTACATCTTTCCAATAGCCATCAAAAGTCCAAGCATATAATTTCTTCTTATCTGCAAGCATGCTAGGGATAATATTCATACCAAAGTCGTGCTTACTATTTTCATCTGCGGCATCTGCAATAAGGTATTTACGTAATTCTTTATAATTAAAGATATAAATACCCATTGAAGCCAATGTTGATTTTGGCTTTTCTGGTTTTTCTTCGAATTCATAAATATAGCCTTTATCATCTGTATTCATGATACCGAAACGGCTTGCTTCTTTTAATGAAACATTTAATACCGCAACTGTTAAATCTGCACCTTTTTCCTTATGCACATTTAACATTTCTTCATAATCCATCTTATAGATGTGGTCACCAGATAAGATTAGTACATATTCTGGATCATACTGATCCAAGAAGCTAATATTCTGATAAATAGCATCAGCTGTACCTGCATACCAAGTAGCACCAACTTCGCCTCTTTCACGTGCTGGTAAAATTGCAGCAAGTGAGTTATTACCATCAAGCCCCCACTTAGAACCTGCACCAACATAAGTTCCTAATAGGACTGATTCATACTGTGTTAAAACACCTACAACATCAATACCTGAATTGGCACAGTTACTTAGTGGGAAATCGATAATACGATATTTACCACCAAAGTAGACAGCAGGTTTAGCAACTTTCGCAGTTAACTCTTTTAATCTTGTTCCACGGCCACCGGCTAGGATCATACCAACGATTTCTTTACCCATTTCTCTATCTCCTCCTAAAAAATGTAATCGCTTTCTTTTGTATAAATCCATTCTATCACAATTAGGATAATTATGATAGTTATTAGATTCATTTTCCTTAAATTCCTTCTTATATTATACTACACATGTATTACATTTTAAATAGGAAAAAGTCAGACTTACGTGTAAGTCTGACTTAATAGTTCTGTTTGAGATATTTTCTTACTGATGAAATAAAGTGTAGTGATCCTGTTATAACAAGCTGATCATGTTTAAGTAAGGCTACTTTGATTGCCTCCGCAAAGTGAGGCACTACTGTTACTGTACTGAAACTGCGATAACCAACTAGATCAGATGCACGCTCATCATTAAATGAAGTGAGATATATTGGATAACCTGCCTCATCAATAAGTTCAATCATTTCATCCACATCTTTATCCTTTAAACCAGAGAAAATAAAGACAGTATCCTCAGTACGCACATACTGCACTGTTGTTAAAAGAGCTTTAATACCATCTGTATTATGTGCACCATCAAGAATCACCTGATGTCCTGATACATTCATCATTTCAAAACGACCATACCATACTGCTTTTTCAACAGCTTTTTCAGTTGTTTCTTGATCAAGATTAATCAACTTATTTGCAATTGTAAGTGCTAGACGTGCATTTGCGACCTGATAGATTCCTTGTTTTTCTAAAGTAAAGGCCATATCACGATAACGGAAATGGAATGGATAACGTGATACCTGATATTCTGGTACAACAACCATTGTCGCACCCATAGCATCACATTGCTCCTGTAATCTTGCAAGAACTGTTCCTTCCACTTCACTTGTAATAAAATACTGTCCTTCTTTGATGATTCCCATCTTTTCATTAATAACATCATAAAGACTTGGACCAATCTGATCCAAATGATCATTCCCAATATTAGTAATTGCACTAATAATTGGCTCAATCACATTTGTCTTATCATTAGCGCCGCCAATACCGCACTCGATAATACGATAATCTAAATCATGTGAAGAGAAGTAGTCAAGCATGATTAAAACATCAATTTCAAACATGGATAAGTTCTTTTCTTCAATTACTGCTTCATATTTATTAATAAGAGCAAAAAGATCTTCATCACTAATAGGCTGATCATCAATACGAATACGATCGTTATGCTTGATCATATAAGGAGAAGTAAATGTTCCTACATGATATCCATGTGCATTCAAAATACTTCTTAGATAGTTGACTGTAGATCCTTTGCCGTTTGTACCGGCAATATGAATCATATTCTTCTGTTTTGTATTAATATCTAACTCTTCTAAAATTCTCCTAAAAGACTCAATTGTATTCTTGTGTCTTTTAGATTCAATATATGCGATTGCTTTATCTACATTTCTAAACATCAGTCAATCCTCCAATCTATAGGTTCAATTCCTTGACTTACAAGAAATTCATTTGTACGTGAAAATGGCTTTGAGCCAAAGAACCCACGATGGGCACTTAAAGGAGATGGATGTGCACTTGTAATAACGCAATGCTTTGTTGTATCAATCATACTTGCTTTATTGGCAGCCTGACGTCCCCATAAAATGAAAACAAGAGGCTTTTCACGTTTATTCATTTCTTCAATAATATGATCAGTAAAGATTTCCCATCCTTTGCCTTTATGAGAATTCGCACATCCTTCTTGTACTGTTAATACAGTATTCAATAAAAGAACCCCCTGCTTAGCCCATGATGTTAAATCTCCATGACTAGGAATATCAATACCTACATCATTGTGAGCTTCTTTATAAATATTGATAAGTGAAGGTGGTGTGCGTACACCCTTATTTACACTAAAAGCTAAACCATTGGCTTGATGAAGTTCATGATAAGGGTCCTGTCCAATAATAACCACTTTAATATCTTCATAATCACAAAAATTAAATGCATGCAGTATATGGTTATGAGGTGGAAATATTGTTTTTGAAGCATATTCTTCTTCTACAAATTCATGTAACGCTTTGTAGTAAGGCTGTTCGGCTTCATTTTCTATAACTGATTTAAATGTCTTCATGGAAAATAAACTTCTTAATCAATTCTGCAACTACACCTTCATTATTATCTGCATGCGTTGTGTAGTCACATGCCTTCTTGACATCTTCAACTGCATTACCTGCTGCAACAGATAGACCTGCTTTTTCAAGCATAGCCATATCATTATAGTTATCTCCTACCGCAATTGTTTCTTCAATCTTAATACCTAGCTTATCAGCAAGATCCTGTAATCCCTGTCCTTTATCTACGCCTTCTCGATTGAATTCCATATAACGGTTAGAAGAATAGCTTACTGCACATCCTTTGGTGATTTCTGTCATCTGAGGCTCTAAACTCATTAAATAAGGTACATCCACATTCTGATATAGAATCTTCGCAATAGTTGCATCCTTTAAGAAATCAACAGTATTTTCTTCAGGATAAATAACTTCAAGTTTTTGATGCTTCAATCTTTCTGCTTCAGATTCACTTAAGTTATAAATATAAAGTGAATCGTTTGTATAGACATGAATACAGACATCCTGCTTCAGACCAAATTCAAAGATTTCCTTCATCTTATCAAATCCTAAACCATTGAATTCAATAATACGATTTCCTTTATTTTCAGTTAATGCACCACCATTGAAGCTTAAAACATATTCTCCTTCCATATCTTTTAAGCCTAACTGTGTTAATTCTGGCTGAATCTGCATATAACCTCTTCCTGTTGCAGGTACAAACTTCACACCACGTTCCTTCACTGCCTTTTGAATCCAGTAAATATTACTTTCTGGTACAACATGGTCATCATTTAATAAAGTTTCATCCAAATCACTCGCAATTAATTTATATTCCATCTCTTATTCCCCCTTTAATACAAATGTTTCTATTACTTCCTTCACTGCGCCTTCATCAAAATTCTTTTCACAGACATAGTCACTGATTTCTTTAATATCATCATGAGCACAGCTCACACAAGCTCCTAGTCCCGCTTCCTTAATCATTGACACATCATTATAATTATCGCCAATCGCAATTGTATCATTAATATCAATATTCAAATAATCTGCAAGCCATTTTAAACCCATACCCTTATTAATACCAATCGCATTGCATTCTAGATAACGTTCTGAAGAGAAAGTGAGTTCTACTTGATCTCCGATATCCTGATACATCTCATCACGTAGTTCCTTAAGATAATTAATATTTCTCTTTACCAGAAGAATCTTTGCGATAGATTCATTTTTTAAGAATTCTGTCTCATGATCATATATCACCTTCATTGGTGTTTTCTGTTCAATCTTTCTATTTACTTCATATTCATCTGGATTATAAATATAACAGCAATCTAAAGTAAATACGAGCATACAGAGATTTTCTCTACATCCATAGTCAAAGCATTTCTTTAATAATTCATATTCTAATCCTTGGAAATGGAGAATCTTAAAATCCTTATTCTCTACTACAAGACCACCATTAAAACAGATAGAATATTCACCAGGCATATCATACGTACCAATTTCTTTAAGAATATCCCCAATCATTCTATGAGAGCGTCCAGTGGCTACTACAAAACGTAAGCCATGCTTTTTAGCCTCATGTATTGCCTCCTGATTAAATACAGGAACATGCTGGCCTATAAGAAGTGTTTCATCTAAATCTGATAACATCATTTGATACATCGTTATTTTCCTCCATATAAATAAGACATAAAGACTGGTACTCTATTTCTCCAGCAGGTTTCACTATGTACATCCTCTTCAAAAACACGATACATATAATGAATGCCCTTCTGTCTTATTAAATATTCAATTTCATTATTAGACCATAAATAGTCCTGACTCAATGACCCATCATCATAGCCTTCTTTACCGCCTACATCAAAATAAAAGCGTTCAAGACCATTTAAGTCACTTGTCTTCACTAATTCAATAAATTCCTTCTGATAAAGCCAATATGCTGTTGATATGGCAGCACCTTTATGAAATACATCAGGATGCTTCATACAAGCATATGCTGTAATAATACCACCTGAAGAACTTCCCACCATAGCAGTATTATCTTTTATAGTACGAAAGCGTCGATCTATATAGGGCTTTAAATCATGAATCAGCCACTGGCAATATTCTTCTCCAGTCCCTTTAATTATTTCATGAGAATCATCACGCATTAATGTCCCACTTTCAACATCCCATGGCCCATACTCACTTGCACGGCCATATTCACTAAAGATACAGGGAATAGCCACAACTATAACCTTCATCCCACTTCTCTTTAAATAATCCTCCATACCCCAGCTTATTCCAATATAAGCCTGATCATCAAAAAAAGCATTCTGACCATCATTCATATAAAGAACAGGATATCTCTCTTCACTTGAATAATAATCATCTGGAAGATATACAATTATATTTTTATCTCTACTTTTAATATAAATCTTTTCGAACATATAATCTCCTTACAAAAACAAATAAGCCTCATGCTTATTTATTTTCTGGAAGAATAATGACTTCTTCACCATTTTTAGAAAAAATATAATGACTACGTGCATAACGTACAACATAATCACTATCATTCAAACTATCTACTTCTTTCGCAAGTTTCTCTTTTTCTTTCTTTAATTCATTCTCTTGTACAACAAGTTTCTGATAAGTTGCCTTTTCAGCCTGGATATGCTGTACCTTTGCGACCAATGTATAAATTAAGAACACTGAAATCACAATAAAGACAACCCCATATATATTACCCATTCTTCTTTTCTTTTTAGCCATTTAAGTCAGCTCCTTAACTACTCGCATTATAACATTATTCTCCCATTAAAAAAAGAACCTTACAAAGGCTCTTAATAAATAGTTTCTTCTTCTACTTTTTCTTCTTTAATGATTTCATAAGGAGAAGACGCTTCATCTTTTAATACATGATCTTTCAACATTAATACCTTCACTGTCAAAATAGTGCGTCCAAAGCTGACTTCAATTTCATCACCAATCTTTAGTTTAGTGGCCGGCTTAGCTACTTTACCATTCACTTTAACACGTGATGCTTCACTTATTTCTTTAGATAGTGTTCTTCTCTTAATAATACGTGATAGCTTTAAAAATTTATCTAATCTCATTATTTATCCTCTTCAAATAACTCATTCGCAAATATAAAATCAATATCTTCTTTTTTAAAGAAGTCATACTGTTCTTTTTCCTTAATAGTCCAGGCTCCAATCTTAATATGTCTATTCTTTAGATCTACTATCTCTTCATGTGTCAAATAAGAATAACGACTATGAATACCATCTAAATGATGATCAATAACAGCCTGTTTACATTTCTTATAACCTCTAAGTACGATTAAAGCGTAATAAGAATCAGGCATTAAAGCACGCATATTTAATAATCTATCTAGGCTTGTAGAAGAAAAGTAAATACGATCGGTCATATGATGTTTCATAATGATATCTCTTAGTTTCTCTTCAAGACCGATAGACACAGTATCCTTGATTTCTATATTCAATAATTTATCGGTAGAATCTAGTAATGTCAAGAGAGAATCCAATGTTGGAATCTGTTCCTTAATGTCCATCTTATTATTATAGTTATATTGACGTGCTTCTTTAAAAGTCATATGTCTTAAAACACCCTTGCCATCACTAGTACGATTGATCTTATCATCATGTAATAATACAAGGGCACCATCTAGAGTCATCTGTACATCTGTTTCAATACCTTCAAAAGAAGAATGCGCTGCTTTTTCAAAAGCGGACATTGTGTTTTCTGGAAATAAATCACTATAACCTCTATGTGCTAATCTTTTCATCATAATCACCCTTTCAATAGATAAAAAAAGCCAGCGTTCAGGTCACTGGCATGAGGCAGTTGAAGAGAATCGGCAGGTGTTTGTTTCTCTTCCTATTTCATTATAACATCTTTCTGTAATAAAGATAGACATAAAAGTTTAAATATAGATTAAAAGGATTTCCGAGGAAATCCTTTATTTTGGCCATTCTTTACTACATAAACGGTTTGATACGATCATTCCAATAACAAGTACTAGGAATGAGAAATCAATTCCCTTAGGGAATAAAACGTTTAATATCAATGCGAAAAGAATGCTTAATAATGTAATATTAAGTGATTTAGAAGAAATCTTTCTCTCTTTATATATCTTATATTGCATCTTGATCTGCAGGAATGCCAGAACAAGTGCAACAACAGCAACTAAGCTATCGATATAGAAATTGATTAAATATTTCTGATTGATGAGCTCTTTGACAAACATAAGAGCAATATAAGAAGTCATGGTTCCTACCATCATAGAAACCATGAGCTTTTCTCTATCTTGTTGAAACTTCATTAACGTTTAATTTCTAAGCTATGAGTAGATTTTTCCTGAATATGTGAATCAAATAATGCCTTCATTAATGTGATTGCATAGTAAGTATCCTTGATACCAGCAGTTTCATATGATGAATGCATTGCAAGCTGTGGTAAACCGATATCTACAGCATTCATAGAAGCCTGAGCCATAGCGATATTACCCAATGTACTTCCTCCAGCCTTATCTGAACGATTCGCAAAATACTGTAAAGGTACATCTGCGCCAGATGCAAGAGACTTAACAACTGCCATTGATACGCCATCACTTGTATATTTCTGACCAGCATGTGACTTAACAACAACGCCTTCGTTCATATAAGTGCAGTTAGTTACATCAGTATGTTCTGGATGATTTGGATGCACAGCATGTGCGTTATCTGCAGAAAGCATGAAGCTTGATGCAAGTGCACGGTGGTAATCTTCTTCAGTCTTACCTAAAGCACTATTGATACGAGTTAATGTATCTCTTAATAATGTAGAATCAGCACCCTGCTTAGTTCCTGAACCTACTTCTTCGTTGTCGAAGCAAGCCATGATATCGATTGATTCATCGTTATAACCAGCAAGTAATGCCTTTAATGAAGCGAAACCGCACTGTAAGTCATCTAAGTGACCTGAAGAAATGAATTCTTCATTAGCACCCCAGATAGATGGAGCCTGACGGTTGTAAAGATATAAGTCATGTCCTAAGATATCTTCTTTCTTCACACCTAATTCATCAGCTACAATCTGTTTGAAATCCTTCTGACGATCTTCACCAGCACTTAATAATGGAAGCATATCTACCTGTAAGTTATACTTGAAACCATCATTGGCAGCACGATTCATATGAATAGCTACGTTAGGGATCATTAATAAATCACGATCAATGTTTAATAACTTAGTAACAATGCTGTTACCTTCAGATACTAATACACGACCAGCAATTGATAGAGGACGATCTAACCAAGTAGCACATAACATTCCTCCGTATCCTTCAGTATTTAACTGAGTATACTTGTTCTTCACTTCAATTTCAGCATTTTCTTTAACTTTGAAAGTTGGTGAATCTGTATGTGAAGTAACGATGTTGAAACTGTAGTTATCTAATTTTGTACCTACTTTGAATGCTAAGATACTAGTATTATTTCTTGTTACATAGTACTTACCACCTGGTACGATATTCCAGTGTTCACTTTCTAATAATTCTTCGAATCCATCAGCATTTAAAACCTGACGATAGTTTTCTACTGCATGGAAAGCAGTAGGACATTTTGATAAGAAATCTAATAATTCTTTTGAAGTTTCCTTAAACATTTTTTATTATCTCCTTAATTTATATAAAAATATCCTTCTGGCCCTGCCAAAAGGATATTTTATATCATTTATCTTTTTCCTTCACGGCGTTCTTTTTCAGCAAGTTTAGGCATGATTAATCCTAATGCACAAAGAACAATAGGGGCAATTACGTTTAATGCGAATGTGAATGGATCTTTGTCATACATACCAAGTACACAGCAAGCACCAGTTACGATGAAGCACCAGATACCGAAGAACTTAGCAACAGCCTGATTCTTAACGAAACGATAATCTGCTGGGAACTTGTCCATAGCCTGACGTAAAGCAATATAAGCAGCAAATACCCATAAGTAACGCATTGGCATACATACTGAGTTAAGCTTATTTAACTGTTTTAATACTGCAGCTGCGCCAGGAACGAATGACTGAATTAAGATGATTGAACCAGAAAGTACAACAACTAACTTAATACCGTTAATATATGCACCATACTTATTCTTCTTGAATAAAGCAGAAGGGATATATTCTCTAGTTTCTTCGTTGTCTAATAACATTCTAAGTGGAGCATCAATACTTAATACTAAAGTAGAGAACTGACCAACCATGTTACATAATGCGTAGATAACTAGTAATGCATCACCCATATGATAGTATTCACCTAATTTCTGGAATGACCAATAAGCACCGTTAGCAACATAGCTGCTGAATGCTTCTTCAGATGCATTGATCATCTTAGGATCGAACATCATACCCATTGCGAATGTACCTAAGATAGCACATACACAAACCATGATAGCAAGTGCAATCATAGCTTTAGGGAATCCCTTTTCAGGGTTTTCTACCTTGTTTACATATGGTGAAATCTTTTCACATCCACCAACTGCGAATACTAAGATAGATAATGATGTGAAGTACTGTACATTGAACTGTGGCACGACGTTTTTAAAACTAAAGTCCATATGTACATAGCCACCATTAGGGTTGATAGCTGGTGCTGCAAACATCATTAGGATATAAAGGATTGACATAACAAACATTGAAGTTCCTGCTAATGTAGTAAGTTTCTTTAGTGGGTTTAATCCACGGCTTGCGATATAGCAGAATAATAAGAATACAACAAGTGTAGCTAACTGAACATAGATAGTTGGTAAGCTATCATAAACTGTAGCGTTTCTGAAGATTACCCAGCTAAGAGCCTTTAATCCACCAGTACCTTTACTTGCGATATAAGTGATGTGACAAGCCCAATAAGTGAACCCTGCATAATATGCAAGTTTAGGACCCATTGTTTCCATGATCCATGAGCTGACACCCCCACCGGCATTTTTAAATGCTGAACCAAGTTCACCAACCATAAGGGCATATGGTACGAAGTATAAAGCGAACATTAAAATCCAACTGAATATAACCTGGATACCGTTGAAGTAAACGAAACCATTTAGTACGTTACCAAATCCCCAAACAGTAGAAAATGCCATAAAAGCCAGGGTATACCATTTCATTTTTGAGTTTTCCATACTCTCCTCCTTAAATATTTTGTGTAAAAATTAAAACAATCTTTTTATGCCTCAGTTAGTATACCAAATTTTTCACATAAATACCATACTTTTATATGTACAAAATACAAAAAACGATAAAAAAATAGCGTATTTTTCGACAAAATACAGAAATTTTGTTACAGTCCACTATTTTATACGAAATAACATTAATAATTTATTAGCATTGTTCTAATTTTTCAACAATTACCATAATATATATTATATTTGATACGCAAAAAAAGCTATTCATTGAATTCTCAACAAATAGCTTGATGTTTATTAAGCGTTGATTGCACGTGTAATAGCTGGAACAACCTGCTTCTTACGAGAGATAACGCCTGGTAAGTTTGCTTCATGTTCAACTAACTGTACATTGAAGGCATTTTCTACATATTCTGGATGAGTACCAGCAACAAATACTTCACTTGTTGCATTGATGACATCAGTTAATAATAGAACTGCTGTATCAAATCCATTTTCAACACATAGATTTTCCATATATTCAAGCATTTCACCTTTAAGTGGTGCAAAGCCATCGATATCCATAGTGTTAACCTGAGCAATACCTACTTTTGCGTCACCAATATTGAATGCTTTGTAATCCTGGTTATAGATTTCTTCAATAGTCTTACCAACTAATGAAGTACCAGCCTTAAACATTGCAAGACCGAATTCTTCGGCATCTACACCTGCGATAGAAGCTAATTCTAAGGCAATTTCCTTATCAGTCTTTGTACAAGTTGGAGATCTGAATAATAATGTATCAGAGATGATAGCTGCTAACATTAAACCAGCTACATTCTTAGGAATTTCTACACCCTGTTCCTTATACATCTTCGCAATGATTGTACAAGTACAGCCAAGTGGTTCAGCTCTAAACTGTAATGGACCTACAGTCTGGAAATCAGCCACTCTATGGTGGTCAACTACTTCTAGGATTTCAGCTTCTTCAATACCTTCTACAGCCTGTCCTCTTTCGTTATGGTCAACAAGAATCATCTTCTTATGATCACCAGTAATAACCTGGAAACGAGAGATAGTACCTACTACCTGATCATTTAAGTCAATAACAGGATATGAATGATATCTTGTTTCACTCATAACTTCCTTTAAATAATCAACAGTATCATCTGTAGAAAAGCATGTTAAATCACCTTTCTGCATAACATATTCAACAGGTACTGCCTGAATGATCTGCTGTGAAGTCTTGAATGTAGTGAAAGCAGTAGTCACTACGCTGACACCTGCGTTCTTACATTCTTCTAGAACTGATTCTTCTAAGTGTAATGAGTTAGTAAGGATGATTAAATCAACCTTCTTCTTCAACATTTCACGAATACCTTCAGTTCTGTCACCACCAGTGATGATAACATCATGTTCATTGACATGATCAATAACTTCCTGAGAATTCATACCAGTAATATGAAGACTACCCTTGATAGTACGTAATTCAGGGTTTAAATAAACAATCTTAGCGTCTAATGTATCTACAACGTTTTCGATTGGTGTATGTGCATTCTTTAAGATATCTTTATCCCAGTCTTCCATGTAACCTTCAATAATGTTTGTAGAAGATAATAAACCAAGAAGATGAGAATGATCATCTAATACTGGTGCACTCTTTAAGTTCATCTGGCACATTAATGACCAGGCAGTTCTTAAAGTAAGTTCTTTAGAGAATAGAGTCACCTGATCATAATCAAGATCTTCTACTTTCTGCTTAACAGACTTTAATAGCTGTGGTGTATGTGCATTAAATCTTTTTAATACATACTCAGTTTCACGGCTGACTTCACCAAGTCTTACTGGGACTGCCTGTCCGTATTTATGAGTCGCATTTAATAAATATGAATAACTGATGGCCGCACAAATCGAATCTGTATCAGGATTCTTATGACCACTTACGTAAACAATATCCATGTTTTTCCTCCTACGCTTTCTTTAAATAACGATAAATTGTTGGTTCAGAAACATCTAGCTTATCAGCAACAAGGGCAATTGCACCTTTCACCTTGAATGTTCCTTTATCCTGCAAGTATTTAACAACTCTAATCTTTTCTTCTACTTTTAATCTTTCTGCATGAACATAAGATGGTACTCCCATACTCTGCATACATTCATTGATGTATTTTTCTACCATCTCATCAAGTGGAGAAGATAAGATTTCGATTGGACTATCATATTTGAATTCTACATTTGTATTATCTTTAATACCTAGAATTCTTCTCATCGCAGTTTCAATATATTCATAATCTGTGACGTTAACGTTAATACAAAGCATACCAACAGGATATACATTTCCTGGTTCCTTAATCCAGTATGTTGCAGATTTCAACAGTTTACCATCAGGTCCTGCTGTTTTGTAGTTCATGACAAAATCATTTTTTTCATACTGTTTTGTTTCTAAATAATGAATAGATAAATTTGAAAGCTTAGCACCAATTTCTCTGCCAGAAATCTCACCGTTTGCGATAGCAACAACTTCCTGTTCAGGAGATGTGAGATCGTGTAAAGCTACTTCAACATTATCCCCTAACGCAACACCTAAGAATGGGACAAGTGCTGCATAGGGTTCTAATAATTTATGCATTATACTTCCTCCTCTACAACAGAGTATTTTATCATAATAAAAAATATCAGTAAATTATTATTATCATAAAACAGAAATTTTTTATCAACCCTCAATTGTAAAATGAAACTGGAATTAAGGAATCGGGATAAAGGGGCATGCCCCTTTATCCCAATTCGCGCGGCCGCAGGCCCCTATTCTCAATTTTTGTATAAAAAAAGTCCATAGAAATCGTATTATATAGTTACCACACTTTATAAGGAGATTTCTATGAACAGCATTAATATATCACAAAAAGCAAAAAATAAACACCTTAATTTTTCTCATTATGAATTTTTTATCAAACAGAAAAAAGACACCTTTTTGAAGGCGCCTATATATTATTTGAATAGTATTTTTTTATAATATCCTGCGTAAGAGAATTGTTTCCTACAATTTCACCATAGAAATGACCACTTGGTTTAAGTGTTCTCTCATAGGTTTCATGATCAACTGAAGCCAAACCAAATGTAGGTGTATAAGTCCCCCATTCCCAGTTATCAAGTAAAGACCAATGGAGATAACCTAATACGTTCACACCACTATCCATCGCCTGCTTGACTGCTTGTAATACAGCTGCAATATAAATGACACGATATTTATCATTCTTGCAGGCAATACCATTTTCAGTAATAAGCACTGGTTTATCTTTTAATCTATTTAAACAGTGATAAATTACCTCAGGACAAATATCATCACTAAAGAACGGAACATCTAAGCTATGAATACTGCTTGCTTCATAACGATCAAATCTAAACATTTCTTTTCTACTATTGATTAACTGTCTTGTATAAACATTTACTGCCCAGAAATCACATGTATCCTTTAATTCTGGCATATAAATAGCATCATGGAACGGAACAACAATCTCCCCTGTTCTTATTGCATGTAGGAAGAATTCATTTTCCATATAGTCTATATAATCTGCCATTATCTGATCTGGCTTATCTGTGACACCTCTCATAGGTTTCTTCTCAGCATAATTCATAGGAGATGAGACAGGCTTATTAGAATATTTCTTAATTACATGATATGCCTTAGCATGATATTGAAGCAAATTGATGCTTTCTTCAATTGTATATTCGAAGACAATGTTCATCTCATTGATGATCAACCAACATTCAACATATTCATCAAACTCTGGTACAACCTTCTCAACATATCTTAAGAAATAAGCTAGATTATCCATAGTTTTAAAAGCACCTAATTTATGAAACCAGACTGGATGTGAATTATGATGAAGTGTTAGACATACTTTGATATTGTTCTTCTTCAACTCCTCCAGAACTTCTCTATAATGTTTTATTTCTTTTTCATCAAACTGTCCCTCTACTGGTTCAATACGTGACCATTCCAAAGACATGCGATATGAGTTTAAATGCATCTTTTTTAGTAATGCAATATCTTCTTTATACATTTCATAGCTATTACATGCACGTCCTGCCATTTGATAAGGTACACCACCGTAAGCAAACTTAGGTGCAATCTCCTCATCATCATAAAATGAGTTATTGTTGCCTTCAATCTGTTGTCCTGCAGTAGTAGCACCCCATAAAAAATCTTCCGGGAATGTAATATCTGAATATTCTAGTATATTAATCATTTACTTTTTCTTCCTTTATTTTATTTTCTTCTTCTAATGCCTGTTTATCTAACATCTTGAAGAAAGGATACCAGATAATACATGATAAAACAACTGCAACAAGTTCATAGATACCTGCACTAATGCTTCCATTTACCATACCATGAACAAATGGTGGAAGAGATCCTGTTCCAAGAATACCAATATAAGGAGTAATGATATGAAGTTTCATAAGCAAGTAACCTACAGATGATACAACGATTGGACATACAATAAATGGAATGATTGTCATGACATTCAACATAAGAGGTAAACCAAAGATAACTGGTTCATTAATACTGAAAATTCCACAAGGGAGAGTAACTTTACCAAACGCTTTATATCTTTCACTCTGAGCCGTAAAGAACATCATAATAACCAAACCAATAGTTGCACCACAACCACCAATACAAGCTAGATCCCATAAACCAAAGTTAATAGTATGGGCAATCCCATGTCCTGCTGCAATAGAAGCAGTATTTTCTGACATATAGCCTAACCACACAGGAATAAGAATTGGTAAAACTGTCTGTGAGCCATGAATACCGAAGAACCATAATAATTGAGCAATAACTAATAATAAGATAAATGCAGGGAAACTTCCTACTAGAGACTGTAATGGTGTCTGAATGACTGTATAGATAAAATCATTAAATGTTTTAAAATGAGTGACTGAGAAACCATATTTTACAAGTCCAAACACTAATACAATGACAACAGCTGGAATTAATGAAATAAATGAATTACTAACCATTGGCGGAACACCTTCTGGCATCTTGATTGTAATATTCTTATTCATAAAGAACTTCATAATCTGAATAACAATCAATGAAACAATAATCGCTGAAATAACAGCTTTTGGCCCAAAATAGGCTGCATCAAACATATTAGTTGATAACACACCTTGTTGTTGTACAGTAATAGGCGCTAATAGAATGAATGCTACTAAAGAGATCACTCCTGTATTAAATGCATTCTTCTCAATGCCATAAACCTTAGCACCATTATATGCAATAGAGAATGCCATAAATAAACCAATAAGATTAGTTGTGACTTCAGGTACATAATTGATGATAGTCAATAGCTGAGTTGCTTTTAAGAAATTCTGATAAGGTGCCCATGTGATAGAAGTCACCACCGAAAAGATTGCTCCTACCATAATAACACCAAGAAGTGACATAGAACCTCCTGATACTGCCTGTAATGCTTTAATTCTAGATATTTTATTTGCAACTGGAATAAATTTTTCTTCCATGAAATGTATAAACTTGTCCATTATTATTCTCCTTTAAACCCATTGTTCTTAATAACATTCTTATACCAGTAAAAACTGTTCTTTTTAATACGCGCACATGATTTTACATCTTTATTTGTACGATCTACATAGACAAGACCATAACGTTTATTAAATCCTTCATGCGAACTAACAACATCCAAAAATGACCAAGGACAATATCCAAAAAGCGGATAACCTTCTTCAATCAGCTTATAGCACTGATCTATATGTTTTGTCAGATAATCGATGCGATAAATATCATTAATTGAACCATCTTCTTCTATTTTATCTGTATAAGCCATACCATTTTCAGTAATAATCATTGGTAATTCATATCTATCATATAAACTTCTAATTCCAACATAAAGACCTTCTGGATCAATTCCAAAATGCATCCATTCTGTTGGTTTGAGTTTTTTATTGTTGACTACATAGAACTGATCACTGATATAAAACGGTGGCATTCTTGTGCAATCATCCTCTGGGTGTTTTTCTCTTACTGTACAGCTTGCATAGTAATTCACGCCAATGAAATCTGGGCGACACTCTTCAAGATAATGTATATCCTCTTCATTCATTTCTGGATATACTTCTCTATCTTTTAAATACTTAGTAAAGTGATGAGAGTAGTGTCCCTTAATGGATAAATCCAGGAAGCTCCATTGTACTTCATCCTCTGCATTCTTTGCAGCAAGTACATCTTCAGGTGCTGATGTTTCTGGATAAATAACCTGCATTGCAACAACATGACCAATTTTCCCATCAGGAACCATTTCTTTAAAATGACTTATCGCAATCTTTTCAGCTAAAGTCATATGATATGACATCTGGTATAGATTCTTTTGTCTTAAATGTGGATCTTCCTCTAAATTCATATTCATATCATCAGGTGCTGTAGCACACATCTGTTCATTGATAGTTGCCCACATCTTAACTTTTGAACCAAATTCTTCAAAACAAATTCTGGCATATTTTACATATGCATCGACACATTTACGACTCTTCCATCCTCCATACTTTTCAATTAATGCATAAGGCATTTCAAAATGATAAAGTGTTGGAAATGGCTGAATACCATTTTCAAGAAGTGCATCAATCAGTTCATGATAGAAGTCCAATCCTTTCTGACTGACATTTTCACCATCTGGCATGATTCTTGACCAAAAGAATGAAAAGCGATAGACTTTCATCCCAAGTTCTTTCATCAATTGCACATCTTCTTTTACATGATGATAATGATCTGAGGCTGTTTTATAGTCTGCTAAATCATCTGGTATATGGCGCATATCACTATTTGCTATACCTCTGTCTTCATTAAAACCACCTTCTACCTGAAAGGCACTTGTTGAAGCACCCCATAAGAAATCTTTAGGAAATTCTTTGTTTTTCATATTCTTTTTCCTCCCACTGATATCTTAATACAAAGTGAGTTCATTTTTTTCGTCAAAAAAAAGCTGGAAATGTCATATTCCCCAGCATAATTTCAGTTTATGAAATTTTTTATATATGTGAATAGTTAATATAGTAATAAATAATAATCAACTCAATTGTGTACATAAGAGTAATACGCCCTTCTGTATTACTGTTTGTCTTATTGCAAAGAATAACTTCATCACATGAACCAATGAACTTGCCACTTGTCAGCATAGATATAGCCACAATCTTGCATTCCTTTTCTGTCAATATATCAATAATCTCTGTATTGCGATAGAAAAAGCTTCCTTCTAAAGAGATGATGAATACTAGAGAATGTGGTGCTATCTTTTTTGCAAGCTCTAATTGTTTTTCATCAGAAACACCTAATTGAATCAAACGATTTAAACTTGCCATTTTATTTTGGAAATGAATACCTACATAATTGGCATATTCTAACCCAAATAAAGCAATTTCCTTCGCCTGATAGATCATTTCACATACTCTATTTAATTGACGATAATCAATATGTTCAAAAGTGAATCGTATATTCTCTATAACATTTTCAGTATATCTTTGATAAATGGGCTTTAAGTCTTCAGCAGTTGCCATATTGATGCGCTTAGAGTAATCTACATCAATTGTCAAAGTATGATCTATATCACTCTTGAATTCTTTATAGCTATCATATCCCAGTGTTCTCACAAATCTTGTAATAGACGAAGAAGAGACGTAGCACAAATCAGCTAAATCAAAAATAGTGAGTTCTGGAATCTTATTATAATTCTGTAATATTGTCTTAGCGATATCCGCATTCACTTCTTTACCATCACCATAATTCACAACACTTAATAATTGTGACATGATTGAAATACCTTTTGGCATAAAGAACACCTCCATTCACTTATTTTACTAAACATGTCTTAACAATTACAAGCATAAAAAAACAGGAATCAGAAGATTCTGATTCCTGTTTTTAATAATAATGCATAAGTTGCAATAAAATTTAATACAAAACTAACAATTCCTGTAATCAAGCATGCCTTTGCCTTATTAGGCGTCATTCTTCTTTTCATAAAGAAGAAGATAACACCCATAAAAGGGAATAGGAATGAAATGATACATAATCCAATTGAAGCACGGTCTTCTTCATAATAAGGATTTGTATATCCATTATTAGAAGAATAGTCTTCCATAGTTGTGTAGTCTGTTCTGTTTTCTAATCTCACAGGTTCTCCACAATTAGGACAGAACTTTGCATCTTTCTCTAATTCTTTACCACATCGTGTACAATACATTTATTCACCACTTAATTTTTCATCAATAGCCTTAGCTGCTTTTTTACCAGCACCCATAGCAAGAATTACAGTAGCAGCACCAGTAACAACGTCACCACCAGCCCATACGCCTTCTTTAGATGTATGGTTAGTTTCTTCTTCTACAATGATACCGCCCCACTTCTGGCAGTCAAGTCCAGGAGTAGTCTGTCTGATTAATGGGTTTGGAGACTGACCGATTGCGATAACAACTGTACCACAATCAATTGTGAAGTTAGTACCTTCTTTTACAACTGGTCTTCTTCTACCAGATGCATCTGGTTCTCCTAATTCCATTTCTACACATTCAAGTGCTTTAACTGCACCATTATCACCATGAACAGCAACTGGGTTAGTTAATAACTTAAAGATAATACCTTCTTCCTTAGCATGATGTACTTCTTCAGCACGTGCAGGAATTTCAGCATCACTACGACGATATACGATATATACGTTCTTAGCACCAAGTCTCTTAGCAGTTCTTGCAGCATCCATAGCTACGTTACCAGCACCTACAACACATACTGTATCAGCTACTTTTACTGGAGTAGGATGGTTAGGAAATTCATAGCCCTTCATTAAGTTAACACGAGTTAAGAATTCGTTGGCAGCATAAACACCATCAAGGTTTTCACCTGGGATACCCTGGAAACGAGGTAAACCAGCACCAGCACCTACGAATACAGCATCATAGCCACTTTCCTGTAATTCATCAATTGTAATAGAACGACCTACTACAACGTTTGTTTCAAACTTAACACCTAAGTCTGCAACACCATCAATTTCAGCCTGTACTAAATCTTTTGGTAAACGGAATTCTGGGATACCATAAGATAATACACCACCAGTTTTATGTAATGCTTCAAATACAGTTACATCATAACCACGTTTAGCAAGTTCACCTGCACAAGAAATACCTGAAGGTCCTGAACCTACAATAGCAACTTTCTTGCCGTTCTTTTCAATCTTAGTTTCAGTTGGTTTACCATGTTCTCTATGATAATCAGCAACAAATCTTTCAAGTCTACCAATAGCAACTGATTCACCCTTGAAGCCTCTTACACACTTACCTTCACACTGGTTTTCCTGTGGACATACACGACCACAGATAGCAGGTAAAGCATTTTCTGTAGTAATGATTTCATAAGCTTTTTCAAAATCTCCATTTACTACTTCTTGAATAAACTGAGGAATAGGAACGTTTACTGGACATCCATCTACACAACGAGGCTTTTTACAGTTTAAGCAACGTGTTGCTTCTTCCTGAGCCATTTCTTTAGTATATCCTAAAGCAACTTCTTTAAAGTTAGTTGCACGAATTTCAGGTTCCTGAGAAGGCATTTCTACCTTTTTATTTGACATATTAGGCATATTATTTAACCCCCTTCATTAAGTTACACATACGGTCTGCATTGCTGTCAACAAGATGTTCTTCTTCCTTGAACATTCTCTGTCTTGCCATTAATTCATCAAAGTCAACATTTAAACCATCAAAGTCTGGTCCATCAACACAGGCAAACTTGATCTTACCATCAACAGTCACACGGCAGCATCCACACATACCAGTACCATCAATCATGATTGGGTTAAGTGAAACCATTGTCTTAATATCTCTAGGCTTAGTTACTCCAACAACTGCCTTCATCATTACGACTGGTCCGATTGCGATAACTTCATCATACTTTTCACCCTTATCAAGTAAATCAGTTAAAACATCAGTTACAAAACCTTTTGTACCTACAGAACCATCATTAGTTGCGATATAAACATTATCACAGAATTCTTTAAAACGATCTGCCCATAATACATACTGTTCTTCACGTCCACCGATAATTACATCAACCTTAGTACCAAGTTCAGCTAACTTTCTTAACTGTGGGAATAATGGTGCACTACCAACACCACCAGCTACACCGATGACATGATCTTTCTTTTCTAGATGAGTTGGTACTCCAAGAGGACCTACGAAGTCAGTGATATAATCGCCTTCTTCTAACTTTGCAAGCTGTTTAGTAGAGTAACCTACAATCTGATAAATTATTGTGATTGTTTCCTTTTCTCTATCATAATCAGCAATTGTAAGAGGGATTCTTTCTCCATCTTCTCCTACACGTAAAATAATAAACTGCCCTGGTTCACATTTTCTTGCAACCATTGGCGCATGTACTTCCATTAACTCTACAACGTCATTAAGTACTTCTTTCTTTACAATCTTATACATATTCTCAATCCTTTCTGAATCTTATTTAATCTTATCACATATTAGGTTTGTATTCAATGTCGCTTGATAGTAAATCAATGCGCTACCATATGGCATTTTCAAGAATTGAGAGGTTGTTGACAGATGTAATTATTTGTGTTTTAGTTATTGAAACAAGGAGAAAAGTTATGAATAGGAAAGTTATATTTTTTGATATTGATGGTACTTTATCTACAGAAACAGATTTTACTGTTCCTGAAAGTACAAAAAAAGCAATCAAACTAGCTCAGGATAATGGACATATCCTGATGGTGAATACTGGACGTACTATTTGTATTATAGAAGATATAATTAAGGAATTAGGATTAGATGGTTATATCTGTGGATGTGGGACTAATATCTACTATCATGATAAGGAAATCTATCATGCTACACTTCCTTTAGAATTAAAGAAAGGAATCGTGAACAAAGCTGTTGAATTAGATATTGATGCTGTCTTAGAAGGTCCTGAAGCTATTTATTTTCCTGAAGCAATCAAAACAAAGACAGTTCAGGAAATCAAAAAACGTTATAAAGATATCAAGGTCAATGTACCTGTCTATCATAAAGATGATGAACCTGATTTTGATAAGTTTACTGCGTGGTATACACCAGAAGATGATATTGAAGCATTTAAGAATGAATTCAAAGATGATTTAGAATATATCCAGCGTGCTGAAGATTTCATCGAAGTTGTTCCTAAAGCTTGTTCTAAAGCAACAGGTATTCAGACATTTATTGATCTCATTGGGGCTTCTATTGATGATTGTATTTCTATTGGTGATTCTACCAACGATTTACCAATGTTGACTTATACAAAAGAATCAGTAGCAATGGGTAATTCTAATCCCATTCTATTTGATTATGTAACCTATATTACAACTGATATTGAAGATGATGGCATCTATAATGCCTTAAAACATTTTAACGTCATCTAGCCAAAAAGCAGCCCATTTTATTTAGGCTGCTTTTTGAAATGATACGATTCTTTCTCCATGGAATGAGACTTGTCCCTTTTGTCCTTCTAGATATTTATGAGGCTTAGTGATTTTAAGTATAATTTCTTTTCCGAGCTCTGATTCAAATATGATCTTATCTTCAAGGACTTCTTTTACAGTCACATCTTCAGTGATGTAGTATCTTGTTAGGAACAAATATAAGAATAACAATAGTAGAAAAATAAAAAGCACAAGATTCACCTCTTTCATATACAATTATTGTAACAGAAAAGATGTGTAATACTTGTGATTTTTTTAGTTTAATATATTTTTTTGGAATACCCATAATCGACAGATTACGATTTAAGAGAAATGCGGAGTAGAAAAATTCAGGAAATAAACTATCTTTCTATGACTGATAGAAAATGATTGCTGTAAGTATTTCTAATTTTATCCATCACAGTTTTTCGTTATCTATAACTCACTACAATTTTGTAGTAAGTTATAGATATAAAATCTATTTGAGATATACCACAGAGTGAACTATGATCTGAATGATGTGGCAGGTTCACCTTCATGAACGCTGGATAATCAGTGCTTATGAAATTTAATTTTCATTAGCCTATGGTTTATGAGTATTCAAAATAATTTTTTTTACGAAAGGTATCTTCATTATGATATATAGAATCAGTACGCCGCTCATATTCAGAATAATATCATCTATATCTGCTGATCCAACCTTCCAAATATATTGAATGACTTCTACTCCTATAATCATAAATAAGAAAAAGAGGAAGTAAGATAGAAATGAACGCATTGGTTTAAATAAGACATATACAAAATACCCAAAAGGCATAAACAAAATGACATTCCCAATCATTTTCAGAATAATATTCTTAATAGGTAATGTATGTCTTTCATAAGCCGTGTAATAAAGAAATATTGTCTTTAATGGACTGATATTCACACTACTTATAACTTTAACACGTCTTAATGCTGGGTTAAGGAACAATTGATAAATAAGATTTACAAGGTAGATGATGAATGCGATACTGTCAACTACCCACGACCTAAAGGTCATGGGCTTGTAACTGCCCAGTCGTACTAACGGTTTACACCTCCGACCTTTAACCCCAATAGATATTGCTATCTAAAGTGGCGTTACATCATAGGGTGGTTGACAGCACCCTTTGCAGCAGAGTTTACTCTGCTACAACTGTATTAGGTACTTGGCTATCTGCAAGATAGTTTATTCCCATACGATACAGATTCATAGCTCCAATGCGGTCATCATTAGATTTATAACCACATTTTTTGCAGGTGAACAGATGTATCTTCTTATTGCGGTTAGACTTTTCAGCATGTCCACAGCAAGGGCAGCACTGGCTTGTATAGCGAGGGTCTACCTTAATAACAGAAGACTGATTCTGTTTTGCTTTGTAGATTAGTTTCTGCTCAAGGTCATAGAAAGACCATGAAACAGAAACATAACGATCTTTAGTTTTAACACGTTCTGTAGCATTACGAATACCTGACAAATCCTCCAATACAAAGAGAGTGTGCTTTGGGTTGTTTTCAACGAGTGCCTTCGATACCTGATGGTTAATATCCTGCATCCAACGGTTTTCTCGCTGACCGATAGCTTTTAGTCTTCGTCTTGAGGATGGCGTATGTCGCATTTGGAGTTCCTTACGAAGTTTGGAATAGTTAGCACGTTTCTGTTTAATAGCTTTACCACTCACAAACCCAGACTTATGTTTGCTGTCATAAGTTGCAACAACAAAGTTAATACCTCTGTCAATACCTACAACATTACAGATGTCAGAAATATTACTTTCTTCAATCTCATAGGTAACTGGTATATGCAGATAGTATTTACCATGCTTACTTACAAGTTTGGCAGTACCAAACTTATAAATCGTATGATCGAAATACTTAGACATTCCATCTGAAAAATAAGATAACTTTACACGACCATTAAGTGTATTGATTGAAAAACGGTTTTGTGTTAAGGAATAATCTCTGTTCCAAACCAAATCATACTGAGGTTTTTTGAACGATGGTTTAATCCACTCATTCTGATTCTCAAGAATGGTCTTATATCTGGCAATAACAGTCTTCAAAACAGACTGAGCCATCTGCGATTTAAGGTTAAACTTTTCTCGTAAAGTAGAATACAAAGCCTTATTAAGTGAAAACTGCTTTAAGTCATGAGTGCGGAATACATAGTCTGAAACATAATTACAGGCATTACGATAAACAGACATTGTTTCATCAAGCAAAACCTTATCTGTTTCAGCTACGATTATTTGAATTTTAGCTGTAATAGTCATCTGTTCCATAGATGTACTCCTTTCATAGATATTTCACTATATGTTATATCTAAATTATATCTAATTTATAGCGAAATATCTATATTTTGAGGTGAACTGTGGATAGTAGATACAATCGTCATAACAGCTGAAAATACAGCCTGAAAGTACATATAGTTCTAGTAACCAAATACCGCAAACAACTACTAAAAGACTCTATCGCCGATGATGTTAAACAAAAGATTCTCGATATAGCTAATACTCGTGGCTACGAAATTATTGCGATAGATACTGACAAAGCCCATATACATTTCTTATTAAGTTACGATACAACAGATAGAGTTTGAATTGTAAAGCAGGAAACAACATACCACTTATAGCATAAGTATAGTTCGGTCTTATCAAAACAGTATTGGAAGGAAAAAACATTTTGGTCAGATGGTTATTTTGCTTGCAGCATTGGAGAAGTGTCATCAGCAACTATACAAAAATATATTGAAAGTCAGGGATAATAGATAACGATTTACGAGGCTCCTCCCACCACCTATTGGCAGTGGGTTTCCGCCTATGACAAAAAAGAGGAAAGCCGTAAGGCTTTCCTCTAAGTGGTTTTAAGAATTATTTCTTAGCGAATGGAGATTCGTAATCGTAAATTGTATTTAAGATACCTTCCATATCTTTAACCATAGGCATTCTTGGGTTAGCAGGAGTACACTGGTCTTCATATGCGTTCATAGCGATTCTATGTACTGATTCTTCCCAATCATCTTTGCTGATGTTCTGTGACTTAACGTTTACAGCACCACCAACTTTTACCCATAACTTTTCAACAGCCTGTGCGAACATTTCAACACCTTCTGCATCAGTCTTTGGATGTAAGCCGATTAATTCTGCTAATTCTCTATATTTCTTATCTGCCTTATAGTCTTCGATCTTTGGCCAGATGTTTAACTTAGTTGGAACTGTACCATTGTATCTGATTACATGTGGTAATAACATACCGTTAGTACGTCCGTGAGGAATATGCCATTCTCCACCGATCTTATGAGCTAATGAGTGGTTCATACCTAAGAATGCGTTAGCGAATGCCATACCTGCGATTGATGCAGCGTTATGCATCTTGATTCTAGCTTCTGCATCACCTTCAAGTACTGACTTTTCAAGGTTTTCGAATACTAACTTAACAGCCTGTTTAGCCCAACCATCAGTGAAGTCAGATGCTAAGATTGAAACATATGCTTCAATAGCATGAGTTAATACGTCGATACCAGTATCAGCAGCGATTCTTGGTGGCATAGACATAGCGAATTCAGGGTCAACAATTGCGATTGTTGGAGTTAAAGCGTAGTCAGTTAATGGATATTTCTTGTTTTCCTTAGTATCAGTGATAACTGCGAATGGAGTTACTTCTGAACCTGTACCTGAAGTAGTTGGGATACATACTAACTTAGCTTTCTTACCAAGTTCTGGGAACTTGAATGCTCTCTTTCTGATATCCATGAATTTCTGCTTGATGTCATCGAAGTTAACTTCTGGATGTTCATACATTAACCACATAACCTTAGCAGCATCCATTGAAGATCCACCACCGATAGCAATAATTGTATCAGGCTGGAAGCTCTTCATGATTTCAAGACCCTTAAGAGTCATATCTAAAGATGGATCTGGTTCAACGTCGATGAATAAGTCAACATCTACTTTGTTACGTCTTCTTCTGATAGCATCTTCGATCTTTGCTACATAACCAAGGTCATACATACCTCTGTCAGTAACGATCATTGCTTTCTTCATATCCTTCATATCTCTAAGATATCTGATTGAATTTCTTTCGAAATAAATCTTAGGAGGAAGTTTAACCCATTGCATATTGTTGTTACGTCTCCCTATTCTCTTAATATTTAGTAAGTTAATAGCACTTACGTTGTTTGATACTGAGTTATGACCATAAGAACCACAACCAAGTGTTAATGAAGGTAAGAATGCATTGTATACTGAACCGATACCACCGAATGTAGATGGAGCGTTTTCAATAATACGGATAGCTTTGATTCTCTTACCAAATGCTTTAGAAATTTCATGATTAGTAGTATGGATTGCAGCTGAATGTCCTAAACCGTTGAATTCAACAGTCTGAGCAGCTTTTTCAATACCATCTTCAGTAGAGTTTGCTTTGATCATACCTAATACTGGAGAAAGTTTTTCTCTAGTCATTGGTTCGTTAGGACCGATTTCCTTAACTTCACAAACTAAGATCTGAATATCATCAGATACTTTGAAACCAGCCTGTTCAGCAATCCAAGTAGCGTTCTTACCTGGAACGATGCTGTTTAATCTAGCTTCATTTACGTTTTCACTGTATGCTGTTACACCGAACATGAACTGTTCAAGTTTCTTCTTTTCTTCAGCATTACAGAAATGTACATGATAACGACCGAATTCTTTCTTGAATTCATCATAGATTTCGTGGTCTACAACAGCAACCTGTTCAGATGCACAAATCATACCATTATCGAATGATTTTGATAAATAAATATCGTTTGCTGCCATTTTGATTTTAGCAGACTTTTCTACGTATGCAGGAACGTTACCAGCACCTACACCTAAAGCAGGTTTACCACAAGAGTAAGCAGCCTTAACCATTGCGTTACCACCAGTAGCTAAGATAGTAGCAACACCTGGATGATTCATTAATGCACCAGTTGCATACATAGTTTTCATTGGTAACCACTGGATTACGTTCTTAGGAGCACCAGCTTTTACAGCAGCATCTAACATTACCTTAGCAGCCATAACTGAACAGTCATGAGCACCTGGGTGGAATGAGAAGATGATTGGGTTTCTAGTCTTAATAGCGATTAAAGACTTGAAGATAACTGTAGAAGTTGGGTTTGTTACTGGAACGATACCACAAACAACACCAACTGGTTCAGCGATTTCAGTGATACCAGTAAGTGGATCTTCATTAATAATACCTACAGTCTTTGTATGACGCATGTTGTTAGTAACATATTCACAAGCGAATAAGTTCTTAACAGCCTTGTCTTCAAATACACCACGGCCAGTTTCTTTTACAGCAGCTTCTGCAAGAACACCGTGCTGATCTAGACCAGCAACTGACATCTTTGCTACGATGTAGTCAACAGTTTCCTGATCAAAACCTTCGAATTCGTCTAATGCTGTTAATGCGTTATTAACTAACTCATCAATGCAAGCATCAGTCTTTTCTTCTGTCCATTCTTCAACTTTCTTTTCGACTTTCTTATCAGCCATTTTTATATCCTCCATTGACCAAAATATTTCTTCTTCATATTTTGTAAATTCACTATACATGACTTCTTGTGAAAAAACAAGCATACTTTTGTGAAAATTTGCACAATTTGTACATAGCATTTACTGAAAACGTTTGCAGTTTAGGGATATCCGATTGTGTTATTTTGTGCTTAGTTTAATCAAAAAATTAAATTATAAATATTTTTTATAGTGATAGAATACTCTCAAAAATGTGAACGTTTTCTTCTAGCATCTTTCGCTGAACGTATCTACTGTCTTTAAAATCTCTCTCGCAACATTCATCTTATCCTTAAATAAGGCACTCATACTACCGATTGACTTGAAAGGATCCTGTAATAAGACCTTCTTGTCTTCAATGAAACCATTCTTCACAATATAATCTACTAATAATTCTACAAAGTGAATCTGTCTAGAATTCAAGCTCTGATCATCTAGGAAACGTGAGAACTCAGCCATAGCTGCTTGTCTATCTAATCCCACTATCTTTCTAATTAATCTGGTGATAGGTGTATCACCAAAATGTAATCGATAATCGTCTTTGCTTCCTAAGTCTATCCATAGTAAGTTTTCTAGATGTTTCATTTCATCTGGAGTAATGACTTGATTATGTCTGAGCTTATAGATAGCTTCATCATCTTCATGTGCTTTTAAATAATGCTGTACTTTCTCTTTATAGTTCTCTAAGCCTTCATCATTATAGAAAGCATCATTCATCTTTGTTTCAATGATTTCATCTTCAAAATGTGTATCTACTGGATCTACTATTGGACCAGGGTCTAAATACTTAACCAACCCTCTAATCTTCTCACGTAGTACTTCTAGATCAAAATAATTAGCTGTCTTCCAGTAATCAGGATCTTTGGCACATTTCAAATATTCCGCATTATCTGCAATATCAGGTGTTGTTTGTTTTTTATACAATTCATCAGCCATCATAATGACCTTATTAATGACCTGACTTGCATCATAATGATTGAGATAAGCCATTTCAATCATATACATCTGTCTATCAAAGAACTTTGCACGTTTATCTTCATCATGAATCACAACAAGAGAAGACAATTCATCTTTAATATAATGTGTATCCATTTCATTCAGGTTAATCCAGTTATCTGGATTTTTATATTGATGCACATATTTCAAGTGCATCTTTACATTAAAACTGTCTTCATTGAGTGATTGAATATAACCTGACATTTCTTTGATCTGTTTATTGATTTCATCTACATAATCCTGATCGGATGCATTTTGTTCAAGTGCATAAAGAATATCAACACGTAACTTATAGATACGTTGAGAGAGTGATTCTATAATACCTGATTTTTCAGGACGCTGGTCTACTCTGAAGTAATCCATATTTCCTAGGTAATCAAATATCAAGAATCCTTTCTTGTCATCTCCTGGACCAAACAAGTCTGTTCTTAGTCTTGTTCCTCTTCCAATCATCTGCCAGAATTTTGCTTTACTTCTTACTTTCTTAAAGAATACAAGATTAACGATATCTGGTACATCTATACCTGTATCTAGCATATCTACACTAATAGCTATTTGAGGGTAACTGTCTGTTTTACTGAATCGATCTATCGCATTTTGTACAAATTTTGTATTAAATGTAATCACTTCAGCAATCTTCCCCTTGTATTCAGGATAGAGTATATCGAATCTCTCTTTAATCTTATTGGCATGATTTTGATTGGCAGCGAAGATAATGCTTTTTCCTATCTTATCTCCTCCTTCAATTTTAATACCATGTTCCATCAAATCTCTGATCACAGTATCAATAGTATTAATGTTAAAAACAAATTTATTCATTTCACTTGAAGTGATTGTATCAGTATTAGAGAAGTGTTCTTCAAATTCTTTCTTCTCTTCTTCTGATAACTCATCATAGTGAATACCTTCCTCTAGAAACTTCATTTTAGTTTCATAAGAATGGTAGCTGACTAAATATTTATCTTTGACGGCTGTTTCATATTCATAAGCATATGTAGGGACACCCGTTTCTAAATCAAATATAGAATATGTATTAGCCCCAATACTATCTTTAGGTGTTGCTGTTAAACCTACGAGTAAAGCATCAAAGTAATCAAATATATCTTTATATTTGTTGTAAATACTACGATGGCTTTCATCAAGAATAATGAGATCAAAGTGTCCTGGTGTGAATAAACGATTACCATCTTTACTTCTTGTTTCATCGATTGCATTCATCATTGTAGGATAAGTACTAAAGATCATTCTTGATACTTCTGGGTCTTCTTTGTTTTCACATAGATTACAAGTAGTCAGGGAAGGAAGAAGGTTTACAAAGTTCTTCTTTGCCTGATTCACTAATGCAGTACGATCGGCAAGGAATAGTATATTCTTTGCCCAATCTGCTTTAGTCAATACATCTACTAAACTAATCGCTACACGTGTTTTACCACTTCCTGTTGCCATGACAAGTAATGCTTTACGACTTCCCTTTTCAAAGTCTTCACATGTTCTTACAATGGCTTCTTTCTGATAATAACGGTTTGTGATGGCGTCCTGTATAACAGGTTTAGAAATACTTCTACGCGTATCTCTTCTATCTATAAGTAACTGTATTTCATCCTGTGAGAAGATAGAAGAAACCCTTCTATCTGGATACATCATGTCATCCCAGATAAATGTTTCAAAACCATTTGTATAGAATATAACCGGTCTTAATCCATATTCTTGTTCAATACAGTCTGCATAAAGTTTTGCCTGGTTACGTCCTACACGAGGATCTACACTTGTTTTCTTTGCTTCTATAACAGCAATAATCTTTCCTGTTCTTCCACGTAAGATATAATCAACAAAACCTTCTTTTGAATCTGTTGGCATATGATGAACAGGATATTCTTCCTCTACATTTGTATCAAAATCCCATCCTGCTTCCTTCAGCATTAAATTAATATAAAGCTGTCTTGTCCTCCATTCAGGAATCTTATTCACATCAACATATTTAACAGCTTTATCTTCTTTTCTCTTAGCTGCCCCTTGTCTTCTTAATTCCTCATTTTCAGCAACTAATCGAGCCAGTTCTTCTTTTTGTTTTTCTTCTTTTTCTTTCTGTTTATTAAGAATATCTCTTACCTGTTCTTTTAGATCCTTATTCACAAACATATGTGTTTGATCAGGTAACTTAGTAGGATCAAATTCAGGTAATTGTTGTTGATAATCTACTCCATAAGAATAGTTCATCCAGTTAACAAGTCTATAGAGATTATTTAAAGCAAGAACTGCTTCTTCTCTTTTTACTTTTCTACTTGTATGTACTGCAAAGTTTCCTAAAGTAATAACGTATCTAATTCCTTCATAGATTTCTGTTGGAATAATTTGTTTAAATGTATATTCATTGACTAAAGCACTTAGATTATCTCTATAAGGCATCTGTAAGTCTATGTCATTCTTATACATGTAATGTACTGCTTGTTCTAATGCACGTCTTGTAAGTATTGCACAGTTAGCAGGTGATACCATTAATCCTTTTTCTGCTTCTATACATGTAGAAGCAAAGTCCTGGAATTCTGTTTTGTTTTTTAAAAAAGTAAAGTTCAACAGTATCATCTCCTTTATGTTTCTATTATATCCTAAAAAAGAACTTTATTGGGAATAATTGTGGTTACATTATCTATTTAACTTAGAGAATGGTGTACTTTAGTTATATTCTATGGAGGTGATTTTATGGATTCAAAGCAACATGATGAATTATTGGAATTACTTGAGAAGTCTGAAGAGGATGTTAGAAATGGTAGAGTAGCACCTATAGAGGATACTTTTAAAGAATTGAGAGATATGTTAGGTAGTGGTGATTAGCAGCTAAGGCTACTTTTTTAATATGCAATAACCGCAATTATTATTTAATCAAAAAAAATTCAGTTTCAATAGTGGGAATAACTTCATTTACCCATTGATTCAAGAAAAAATCATTTTTCTTTGGAAATTCATCTACTAAATTCTGACCTCTTTTGATTTCTATTTCTTCAGAAAAAGCAGTATTATCTTTTTCAAAACAGATATCTGCAGTTTCTAAATGGAATAAGATGGCTCTTGTAATCCACATTTCATAGATATCATCAGAAATTTTAACTTTTTGATGCTCATTCACTAAAGTGATTGTCTTTATTATTTCGTTAACTGTAGTATCAATTTGATCAGTATCTTCAAAATAAGAGTGAATATCATTTTCGTTTACTTCTTTAATTGACCATACAGCAATATCATCAACTGAATCAAAATATTGTATTGCCTTTTGTTCATTACGGAGTTCAAGTGTTTTATTATCGATATAAAGACCTACAACTCCTGTCACACTGTTTGTATACTCAAATGAATCACAACGATATTTTTTGAAACATTTATCAATCAATGGCTTGAAATATGATTCGTTTAATCTAAAATCTTGTATTTTAGTCATTTTTAACTTCTCCTTTCTTTAGTCTATTTGATATTGATATCTATAGTGGGAGCTCTATCTATTATTAATACCATCACTGAATAGTATTCATAAAGTAATTTTAACATGTTATGTTTATGAATTGAGTTATTATTGATACATTAAAATATAATCACAATAAATTAAATAAAAGTCATAAATCTTTTGCCAGTAATTTAACATATTCTACAGCTAATTGTTCATGTAACCTTGATTTATCGATTTCTTGTACGAATGATGCGAACTGGTTCTGGAGTTCTAGAGGGGGAATATTTATCCTTATTTTTAATAAATCAGCCTTCGTTGTGCTTGGCAACGTTGTTGCCTTATTCAGTTTCATAAAATTATAAAACTTACAGAAATAATAAAAGTATTGATAATGCAAATAATCGCTATTTGGAATGACTCCAAAAGCAGTATCAACATTCCAAAATTTCTCTTTCATTAACATCGGATTATTGATAGAACCTTTTCTGCCTACAACTATTGTGTTTTCGGGACATAAGTACTTACTCGCTCTTGCAATCTCTCCGCCTGTCCCGACAACCGGGTAACCACCATCACTAACCAATACTTTTTTATAATCTCTTCCATTTTTTATAGTTACTACTTCATTCCATATTTTGCTTTCCCACTTATCACAATCCTCTATTTCCCCAAACATCTCCACAAATCGGGCTCTAACTAATTCATCCAGCAATAGTAATTCTTGTTTATACTTTAAGATTATATTAGAAACAGTATTTAATTCATGAACTATTCTTGTTTGAGTATTTATGTCCATATCAAACTCTAATTCAAATTCACTGAATTGACTTTTATTTAACAATGGTACAATTGGCGCATTTGCAATATCTTGAAGTCTAGTTTTATTTGCAAAAATAGCATAGCATAAGTAATCTAAATTTACATTTTCATTTGGTATGATTGCATTTATCTGTTGATTGAAGGCCAAATTCTCAGTGGCAACTCCTATTTTTCCAATATTACCTATACATGTTACAAATATGCTATTCTTTGGAACAATTCTAGCTTTACTAATAGCCGCATTCGAAATAAACTCATTACAATCTTCACTTTTAATCTTTACAATATGTTCATCTGAAATAATATCAGGCTTCACAAACCCTACATCATCTTTATCCCAAAACTCTTTTATTTTTTTACTTGGGGTATTCCCAGTAATAACTTTCCCAAGCTCACTAATTTTTAGTTTCATACCCCTTACAAATGCAGATTTGCATTTAATCATAAAATCAGGATTTATAGAGACCTTCCCCTCTCAATTATTCCCCCTATCAAGCCACAAACTTTCTATGTGACTCCTTTACATTATTCTGATTAACCATTGCATAATGCATAGTCGTATCTATCTGTGAATGACCTAACAAACTCTGTACCTGTTCAATAGGCATTCCCTTATCTATAGCTCTAGTAGCTACTGTTCTTCTAAACTTATGTGGATGTACTCTATGTATACCTAAACGTCTACCTAAATTCCTTAATCTTATCTCTACACCACTAATTTGTAACCTATTAAAAGGTTTATCTAAAGAGACGAATAGTGCTGGATTATCATCTGTTCGGCTCTTTAGATAATTCTTCAAGTGTATTTTTGTTCTTGCATCAAAGTATACAGGTCTTTCTTTATTACCCTTACCAAATACAACACATTCTCTATTCTCAAAATCTATATCTTCTATATTAATATTCACTAGTTCCCCTACTCTCATACCTGTAGAAGCTAACAAATCAATAATAGCTAAGTCTCTTAAATTATCACAACTATCTCTTAAACACTCTAAAGACTCATCAGACAAAGTTTCTTTAATCACCTTATCTGTCTTTATCTTATGAATCCTCTTCATAGGACTCTTAAGAATATAGTTTTCTTCTTCTAGCCAAGAGAAGAAACTACTTAGATTTCTTCTAATATTATCAATACTTACCTTAGAACAATTATTGATCTTCTGATAATCAGTAAGATATGTTCTTAGATGATCTGTAGTCATGTGTGTAAAGTGTATATCTGTTCTATTCTCCAGCATTACTAAAGTAGACTTATAATATTGAGTTGTTCTTTTTGAACATCCTTCTATCTCTTTAGATGCAATAAACTTATCTATGAGTTCCATATTAGAATATTCAAAAATATCCTGAATACTATCTTCTTGCATAATAAAAGTTACGTTATCCAGACAAGACTTTAATGTTCTATGTAACATTTCCATCTGTGCATTGTCTAGATAACGTAACAATTTCTGTTCAATTTCTTTAATAATAGTTTCTTTCATGTTGATAACCTCCGTTACCAACATCATCTACACCCTATTAAACAAATTTATTCAATTATATTAACCAAAATACTCTTGCATTAAGCAATCGAATAGTTCTTGTGATGCTTCTAATGACTTCTGTATTCGAGACCTTGATTTATCGATTTCTTCTACAAATGACGCGAACTGGTTCTGGAGTTCTAGAGGAGGAATAATTATTGGAAAATCATATATATGATTTTGATTTAACTGTCTTTTATCTATTCCGCCAACACAGACTCTGCGAATCAAATCTCTATATTGAGGACTAATTAATATCTGCAAAACAAAATGTCTGTTTACTAATTCACTATTAATTCTAACAAGATAAACATGTCCATTTATATTTGCAGAATCGTTTTTACCCAAAAATAATGCTGAACGGCCCAAACTACTATTTTCAGTATTTATTCGCCCCGTTTTTGTAATTAATATATCACCATAATTCAAAGATGTTTCTTTCATCTTTTTATGTGTGGCTTCATCAATATAAACAATATCATCCAATTCTAATCTGTTTTTCCATACATTTTGACTTCTAAAAAACATTATTCCTTCTTTTGTATAATTATCACTACCACCTTTTGGCGTATTTCCACTACAAATTTTAGAGCATAATTCTCCTAGTTTTATAACTCGCCATGACTTCTCATTCAAAACAGGATCCCCAAACATCTCCACAAATCGGGCTTTGACCAATTCATCTAATAGTGCTAGTTCTCTTTCATAATTATTTATAGTACTAGAAACGTTATCTAACACTTCGATGATTTTCTTTTGCTGACGCAAAGGAATCACTGGAATTTTAAATTTTCGAAGTAAAGATAAGTTAATATTATTCTGAGCAACTCCTCTACCTAGATTGTTTACATCTTTCTTTTTTGATTTCAAATAATAATATAAATACTCTTTTAAAATATTCGAATCTTCTTTTAAAGATAATCCTGCTATTGCTTGGTTTGTACATGCATCGATTTTTAAAATTCCGACTTCTCCTAATGTTGCAAATATCGAATATAAAATAGTATCACGTTTTAACATTTTTGTAGAAGAGTTATTTAAACCTTCTTCTGTTATAAATTCTTCAGCAGAATCTATATACTTCGATTTCATATCTTTAATTTTTATCCAAGGTATATTCCCGTTATTCCAATAATTAGGCTTTGATCTAGAAGGAGTTCCCCCAGATACAATTGTACATATTTCTTCAAGCTTTACATATTCCACCCTAATTCTACAAATGCAGATTTATCACCCACATTTAGCTCCTTTCTAGTCCTTCAATAAAGACTTTAATTCCTCAATACTCTCTTCTATCTCTTTATTAAGTGCTTCAATATCACCTAATATCTCATGAGTAGGACGATACTCAACCTTCTCATAAACAATCTCTTTATATTTATTAATAGAAAGATCATAATCATTCTCTGCAATCTCTTCCTTAGGTACAAAGAAACTCTGTTCTGTTCTCTTTCTATCCTTCTCTTCATCTAAATGTTCATATCTATGAATAATATCAGGAATATCATTCTCTTCTACTGGTGAACGTTTATCATCTAATGAAAGCCCATCAGCTTTCATATCATAGAACCAAACATTATCAGTACCACCTGTAGTAGTCTTAGTAAATACTAATATAGCTGTAGATACACCTGCATATGGTTTAAATACACCACTAGGCATAGAAATAACTGCATGTAACTGGTTATTCTCTACTAGTTCTTTTCTAATACTCTTATGTGCTTTACTAGAACCAAATAATACACCATCAGGTACGATACATGCACATCTACCACCAACCTGTAATGAACGTAAGAATAACGCAATAAATAACAATTCTGTCTTCTTAGTCTTACATACAGATAATAAGTTTTCTGCAACTACCTCATAGTCTAATGACCCTTTAAAAGGTGGATTAGCTAAGATAAGAGAGTACTTATTTTCATCAATATTCTGCTGTGAAAGACTATCTCTATATTCTATCTGTGGATTATCTACATAATGAGAAATAAGGTTCATAGCCCCAATTCTAAGCATTGTAGAATCCATATCAAAACCATTAAACATCTTATTATTAAAATGTTCTTTAAGTTTATCATCTAAGAATAATTCTTCATGTTTTTCTCTTAAGTATTCTTCAGCACCAATAAGGAATCCTGCAGTCCCCATTGCTGGATCACATATTGTATCTGTAGGTACAGGTTTTACAAGATTAACCATCATATTAATAATATGTCTTGGGGTTCTAAACTGTCCATTTGTACCAGAATTATTAAGCTTATTTAATAGGTATTCGTATAAATCACCTTTTATATCTGCTTCTTCTGTATTGAGTCCTTCTATTCCTGTAACTACTTTCTGTAATAGGTTTGCAGTAGGAATCTTAAAGATGGCATCTCTCATAAATCTTGCATAAGAAGATTCACCATCACCCTTCAAATTCTTAATGAATGGGAATAATTCATCATTCATGATTTGATACATCTTATCAGCACTACCAATATCTTTAAAATGATGCCATCTCAAATATGGTTTATCTTTAGGGAATAAACCCTCATAATCCATCCCAAATAGTTCAGCATCTGCTTCATTCTTTGTTTCTACTTCATCTAATTGTTTAATAAACATAAGATAAGTGAATTGTTCAATGACATCTAAAGGATTAGTAATCCCTCCTGTCCAGAACGACTCCCATATCTTATCTACCTTATTCTTTAATTCTCCTGTTAACATATAGCTCTCCTTATCATTCGCTATTATAACATAAAAAAATCCTCATCATTGTAATCAATTCAATAATGAGGATCACTTTTGTTATGCAGCCAATTCAAATATATGTTTTTGTGCTAAAAGATACTTCTGTAAATTCAAAAGAATGTTATCAGAAGAACTTAATTCGTCATCTGCTAGGTCAACTGAATTATCTTTTGCAAGTTTGATAGTATACTCATAAATACGATTGACAAGTACACTTAATTCTTCTGTCGTCAATTCAATCTTAATCTTTTCATAATTATTATTCTGCTTGAGTTCTTCTAAAGAATCCATCAAACAATTGATAGACTCCATACTCAATTTACCTGAACGAACATCATCAATATAATCTCGTAATGCTGCATGATAGTTCTGTACCACTTCAGGTTCTCTACTTTTTATTTTATGATACACTACACCACCGACTGTAATAGCCCCTGTAACTAAAGCCCCAATAATAAGTTCTTTTTTCCTATTCTTTGCAACTTGCATAATTTTACTTCCAACCTTTTGGATTTGATCAGCTTGCTCCATTTTGACAGGTTCAAGATGTTTCACAATTCGACCTTTATTTGGTCCAATTGCAACTCTCACAACACCACCAATTCTACGATATTCTCCAGTTGCTAATTTTGTCATGATATCCATCGGAATATCAAATGATTCTGTTACTACTGCCATATGTTATTCTCCTTTTTTACTTCATTACATAACAAGTATATTTCGCGAAGTTCATTCATCATCTAATAATGATACATCAACCTCCTCAGAATCAAATACTCCTACTGGGTATTCTCTCTTCCAACCTGAAATACGAATAACCTTACCACAAGATGGACACTCATAATTGTCTTCGCTATCAAAATACTTTATAAAATCTGGTCCCATACCATTTTCTCTTTCATCACTGCTCTCCGACCAAAGATACTCTTCTAAATCTACACTATTCTCTGTACCACAGTTAGGACATTTAAAGTTCTCCATCATATCTAACTCAAACTGCCAATCTTCACAATCCATAAATTCTTCACCTTCACCCTCACGTCTTTTTATTTCTGTCAAGTAATAATCTGACGGCATAGAATCATACTGAATATCATCATCAAGTAATTCTGCCGATAAATTAAGAGCACCATTTATTTGTTGAAATTTGTCTTCCATCATTTTTATTCTGTTCTTAATTGCTTCTTTAAATGATACTTTTCCCAAATCTATTTTCTTGATATCGTCACATGTCAAACCTGCTTTAGTAAGCACTACTAATTGCTTTAGTCTATCAATATCATTAGCTGTATAACCAGCTGTTGTTATCTCAGATGTAAAAACACCCTTTTTCTTAAAATATTTTAATCGTTCATTTTTTATTCTGAGCAATTCACAAACTTCTTTTGCCTGTTTTATTACTACTTTTTCTTTGTTCATACTCAATATCTCCTTTCTGATTCCATCTTACACGATGGGGACAATCTCCCCGTCAAGCATTTAATAATTTTTATTGTAATATCTTCAAATATTCTATTTTCGTAGCATAGAATACTCAGATATGGAAGCAAAGAATTTTAAGTTAGTCACCTAAACATTTATAAAATTCATATCCATTACAGCAATAATTACCTATCCTATAATTATTCTTTATCAATTTTTTTAACTCGAACATTTGCTAAATTCACAGAAGTTAAAAAAAGCTAATCAATTTACAGAATAGAATTGTATACGGTTATTTCGTTACCTAGAAGAATTACTGCCTTCTATCTACTTTAATCTTTAACTCTACTATTAGTACAAATACTCTTCTTATCTTTTACTATTATAACACGATTCACTTTTCTAAAAAAAACAACCCTTTCGGGTTGTCCTATGACTTCTTGCTCACGGCATATTAAAAATTATAATAAGAATACAATCCTATTAATCCTAAAGCTAACATAATTAACAAAATTGAAAGAATTATTTTTTTGTTTTTAAATCCATGCTAATCTCTCATTCTTATAGCTTCTTTAATGTTTCTTCTACATCATCTAGAATCTGACTAAATTTAGTCAATGCTCTAGAAACAGGTTCTGGTGTACTAAAATCTACACCTGCATGCTTTAACTCATCTAATGGATATGCACTACCACCCATTGATAAGAACTCTAAGTATCTCTTTACTGCACCTTCTTCATTATTAAGAATTGCTTCACTTAGTGCAACAGCTGCACAATAGCTTGTTGCGTACTTATATACATAGAATGGTCTATAGAAATGAGGAATTCTAGCCCATTCGTATTGTACTTCATCATCAATCACAAGATCTTCACCAAAATAATCCTTGATTAAGTTCTTATATAATGCATTCATGCTTGCTGCAGTGATGGCTTCTCCTCTTTCAGCCATAGCATGTGCATCTCTTTCAAATTCCGCAAACATTGTCTGACGATAAACAGTTCCCTTGAAACCATCTAGATAATGGTTTAATAAAGCAAGACGTTCTTTAGGTTCTGCAGTCTTCTGTAATAACTGTTCTACAAGTAAGTTTTCGTTCACTGTAGAGGCTACTTCAGCTACAAAGAGTGTATAGTCTGCATTCTGTGGTGTCTGAGCATGATTAGAAAGCCATGTATGCTGTGAATGACCCATTTCATGGGCAATTGTACTCACACTATCTAATGTACCTGTAAAACTAGTAAGAATGTATGGATTAGAGTCATAAGTACCACTAGAGAAAGCACCACCACGTTTACCATTATTAGGATAAACATCAATCCATCTATCCTTATATGCCTGTTTTACTCTATTCACGTAGTCCGCGCCAAGAGGTGTGACTGCATCTAGGACCATCTGCTGTGCTTCTTCATAAGTATATGACTTAGTTGATCCAGCAACTAAAGGTGTATAAACATCATAATAATGGAGTTCATCTAAACCAAGCATCTGTTTTCTTAAACGTACATAACGATACATTTCAGGCATGAACTTTCTTACTGTATCTACTAGACTATCATAAACAACACCAGGTACATGTTCATAAGCCATGCTCATGGCTCTTGAAGAATCATAGTGTCTCACTTGTGCTTCTGCTACTGCTTCTTTAATACATGCATTATATGTAGAGGCAAAGGTATTAATATGTTCCTTGAATCCTTTATAGAAAGATTTAAAGGCATTTAATCTAAGTGTACGGTCTTCACTCATCTGTAAAAGAATATAGTTAGACTGGTTAAGTTCATGTACTTCTCCATTTGAATCAGTCACAGATTCAAATGTCATATCAGCATCTTGTAAGCTTTCAGAAATCTTACTAGGCGCACCTAATGTTTCTGTAAAGGCCGCAAGAAGTGCTTCTTCTTTTGCACTTAATACATGAGGTTTCTGATCTAATAACTTCTGCATATTAAATGCATATGGTTTTAAATCATCTGAATGTACAATTGCTTCTAAAACTTCTTCATCAAGTGATAGGATTTCTGGTTCAGCAAAGCTGATAGCTGTCGCATAAGCTGTATAGACCTGATAAGCCTTTGCTTCCATTGCCTGTGCGTCACTATCTCTTGTATCTTCACAATTTCTAAGTGATGCATAGCAATAGAAATCAGATAATTTTCTACCTAGATGTGTATCAAAATCAAAGAATTCTCTGATTGTTTTTGCATTATTGAGTTTACCCTGATAATTCACTAATTTCTTGATCATATCTTCAAGTTCAGGTAATGCGTTATTCCATTCTTCATCATTTTTATAAAGTGTTGAGAGATCCCACATATATTGTGGATCCATATCTTTACGTTCTTTCATTGTTTCTGCCATAATCTTGCTCCTTTCAATGAGTTAGTTATAGTATACCACTCATTTGTATTTCACACACAAAAAAAGATGATTCCAAAGGAATCATCTCTTAAATAATTAGTCGTTTAAAGCTTCAATCATAGCTACGTATGATTCAACCTGTAATGATGCTCCACCAACTAAAGCACCATCGATGTTAGGCTGTTCAAGTAAAGCTTTTAATGTAGCAGGCTTTACAGATCCTCCGTACTGAATTCTTACTTTTTCAGCAACGTCCTGACCATAAAGTTCAGCAACTACACCTCTAATGTATCCACAAACATCTTCTGCGATTTCATTAGTTGCAGTCTTACCAGTTCCGATAGCCCAGATTGGTTCATAAGCGATAACTACTCTTTCAGCAGCTTCAGCTGTAACATCCTTGAATGCAGCAACAACCTGAGTCTTAACTACATCATGAGTCTTTCCAGCTTCATATTCTTCTAAAGATTCACCAACACAAACGATTGGAGTCATACCGTTGTTTAATACCTGAAGCATCTTTAAGTTAACAGTTTCATCAGTTTCACCAAAGTACTGTCTTCTTTCAGAATGTCCTAAGATAACCCATTCAACACCGATTTCTTTTAACATTCCAACGCTTACTTCACCAGTATAAGCACCATTGTCTTTGAAATGGCAGTTTTCAGCAGCAACGATTAAGTTCTTTGCGCCTTCTTTAGCAGTTGCTAAATCTAAGAAAGGAGTAGCAATACCCCAATCAGCTTTATCAGTTACTTTACCATCAACAGCAGCAACAAATTCCTTTGTTTCTGCGATGCCATGGTTCATTTTCCAGTTTCCTACAATAATTGGTTTTCTCATTTTAAATTCTATCTCCTCGAAAAATTATTTATCGTTGATAGCAGCGATACCTGGTAATACTTTACCTTCCATATATTCTAATGATGCTCCTCCACCAGTAGAAATATGAGATACCTTATCAGCGAATCCTAACTGCTTAACAGCAGCTGCAGAGTCACCACCACCGATGATAGTGTTAGCACCTTCAAGGTTAGCTAACATGCTACATACAGCTTTAGTACCTTCTGCGAACTTAGGCATTTCGAATACACCCATAGGGCCATTCCAGATAACTGTCTTAGCACCTTCAAGTTCTTTAGCGAATAATTCAACAGTCTTAGGACCAATATCAAGACCCATGTATCCATCAGGTACATCTTCACCAACAACCTTGATATCTCCATCTTCACCAAACTTACTGCTTACTACAGAGTCGATTGGAAGGATTAACTTATCTCCACCCTTTTCGATGAATGACTTAGCTAATTCTACCTTATCTTCTTCAACTAATGAAGAACCAACTGTATGTCCCTGAGCTTTAGCGAAAGTATAGCACATACCACCACCAATAATGATCTTATCAGCAACGTTTAATAAGTTTTCGATTACACCGATCTTAGAAGATACTTTAGAACCACCTAAGATAGCTACTAAAGGTCTTTCTGGATCAGATACAGCCTTACCAATATAAGCGATTTCCTTTTCTACTAAGAAACCTGCAACTGCTGGTAAGTGAGAAGCGATTCCTACAGTTGAAGCATGAGCTCTATGAACTGAACCGAATGCATCTTCTACAAATACATCACCAAGTGATGCCCAGTAAGCACCTAATTCTGGATCATTCTTAGTTTCACCAGCTTCATAACGAGTGTTCTGAACTAAGATAACCTGTCCGTTTTCAGCGTTCTTTACTGCTTCTTCAAGTTCGGCGCCACGAGTAGCGTTTACGAACTTAACATCTCTTCCTAATAATTCAGCAAGTTTAGGAGCAACAACAGCCATATCGTTCTTAGCTTTGTCTTCTTCCTTCTTGATCTTTCCTAAGTGAGAGAAAAGTACAACTGCTTTAGGGTTGTGATCTAATAAGTAGTTGATTGTTGGTAATGCAGCAACAACTCTGTTATCATCTGTAATTTCTCCTGTGTTTTTGTCTCTTGGTACATTGAAATCTACACGTACAAGAACTGTCTTGCCTGCGACATCAATATCTCTAATTGTTAATTTATCCATTAATTATCATCCTCCTACGACGAATTATAGCACAATTAAATATTTATATACAATCAAAAATACTATTCTTACCAATTATCTATTTACAGATGAAGCAATTTTGTGATATGTCCATCTCTTACCACGAATGGCAACGCTTAACGTCATGATATTTTCAGGTAAAGCCATACCACACCAGCCTGCATCACCGATATGCTGAATATCTACACCACATCTTTTATTCACAATAGCGATTTCTCTAACAGTTTCAGTATCTGCACCTTCCTGACTTGTACCAATTGCAGATAATGCTAAAGCATTATGTGCATGAATATATTCGCATGCTTTTGTAACTGTTTCTTCAGATAATCCAGGAACAGTATTAACAGCTGGCATTAAGATAACATCAGCCCCAGCATCAATGAATTCCTTAATAGCTTCTAAATCTACAACTGGTTCATTCACACCTGCACCATGCATCTTACCTGCAATAATTAAGCCCTTGAAATATTTCTTAGCTTCCTTAATTGCTACTGCAATAGAATGATTAGATACACCAACACCTGGGTTACCTGTTAAACAGATGAAGTTGAATCCTAATTCCTGTGCTTTCTTAAATGTTTCTGCAGTTGCCTGTCTACCAGATGCGATTGTCTGTCTTTCTTCAAGCATATCAGCATCTAAGTCTACAGGTTCAAGGTTACAGCCTACTGGTCTACCAATAAGTTCCTGTAACTTCTTAACTGGTTCATCACATTCTGGTAAACCATTGATCACTGGATTATTGCAATCAAATACATTTAAAAGAACCATATCACTGCCAAAAGAAACAGCAAGTTCCGCATTAGTTAAATCTCCTAATAATGGTGGAATAGCCACTACTGTTTCAGTCATGACAGTTCTTCCTTCACATGCAAGAATAGACTGTTTTAATTCTTCTCCATTCATTGCAAGCATTTCGCTTGTTGTACAATTCAATAATCTTTTCATATTTTTATTCCTCCGTAATTGCTTACATTATACTACATCTTTTCGGAGATTTCTTCTATATAATATGTAATTTTTGTAAGGCTTTAAAAATGCCATCTTGATTATTGGTACTTGTTACGTCTTTTGCGATATTTTTAATATCATCAGGTGCATTACCCATTGCAATACCCATTCCTACACTCTCTAACATCTCTTTGTCGTTATAGTTATCACCAAAAGCGACAATATCCTGTTTATTAATAGAATAATAGTCACATAGATGATTAATGGCATCTGCTTTAGTAACTCCTTCATTCATGATTTCTATTAAGATATCTGAAGAACAGGCAATAGAACAATGAGGAAATCTTTCTTTTAAACTTCTTTCTATCTCTTTTGTACAAAGAGGATTACACATACATAATAGCTTATGTATTTTTCTAGAAGAATCTAATGAAGAAAGTGTCCCTTTCTGTGCTTCTGCTTTTACTATACGTTCTTCTCTTAATACACGAGGATCTTCTTTGTCCTCTACTAACCAATCATGTAATGCATAAATATTAATAGTACAGTCAAACTTCTTTTCTTTAATAAAAGTAATGACTTCTTCTGTCTGCTTATAGCTCATTCCATTTTCATATAAGACATTCCCCTTTTCATCCAAGATGAGTCCTCCACTAAAACAGATCATTGGACAAATAATATTATTCTCTTTCAGTATTGGATATATTCCTTCTGGACTTCTTGCAGAGACAGGTAAGAAAGGAATATCTAACGATTGAATAGCGTCTCTTGTTTTAGGACTGATATGATGTTCATCTGTGAGTAATGTTCCATCAATATCACTTAATATGCATTGATACATCATTTCCACCTCCATTTTCAAAAAAAATGAGCATCACTATCGGTGATGCCCATATAACTAAATTTATAAGTTGATAGGATTATTGAATCAAATCTAATATCTTATTGACATTGTTTCTACCATTTCTGATTCCAAGCCCAATGACCACAGATGCAATCACACAAAGTACCATACCTATAATGCCAATGATTCTTAATATGATAGCAGATGGTCCAAATAAAATGAACGCAAGGAATAATGAGGAAAAAATGATTGAACACCTAAGCCATCTCTTTAAATTATTAAGCATCTTAGTTTGATATTTTACTTCATCTACATAATGTGATTTAAGCTCTTTATTCATGATAGAACACTCCTTTATATTAGTATTGTAATCCAGGGTTGAAGAATCCAATAATTACGCCTACAAAAGCAATAACTACTAATAATAGCATAACTTTAATAGGAGACATTTTCTTTTTAACTAATAGATACCAGCAAAGAATAACGAATGCGGCAGTTAAGAATCCAGGATATACACCATCTAATGTTTTCTGTAATTCTAAGAAAGGTTTAGCTGCACCAGCTGCAGTCATTGTGAATGAAGTTTTGATACTTACCCAAGTAGCTGCAACAGCACCAATAACGATAGCACCAAGCATTGTGATAGATTCTCTTAGTGCTTCACCCTGAGGGCCTACTAAGAAGTCTACAGCTTTACCACCAAGTTCATAACCTTTGAAGTATAAGAACTTCATTCCGAAGTATGCGAATAAGTTCCATACAATGATATAGAAGATAGCACCAAGAGGAGAACCTCCAGTACTCATACCTAAAGCGATACCTAATAAGATTGGAATTACAGTACCTACAACTAATGAGTCACCAATACCAGCGATTGGACCCATAAGACCAGCACGTAACCCATTGATTGTTTCGTCATCTACGTCTTCAGCACCGTTTGCACGTGCTTCTTCAAGACCAGCAGTTACACCAACGATAACAGTACCTAACTGAGGTTCAGTGTTAAAGAAAGCTGTATATGTTTTTAAAGCTTTTTCCTGATCTTCTTTTTTGTCATATAACTCTTCGATAATTGGTAACATTGATGTTAAGTAACCAAAAGTCTGCATATGTTCCTGTGAGAAACATGTAAGGTTACCATAATACCAATGATGGAATGATTTTGATAGAGTTTTCTTTGAAATCTTCTTTTCCATTTTAGATATCCTCCTCGTCATCATCATCTAAATCATCTGCAGCAACAACTGCTGTTTTTGATAAAGAAAGCATTTTGATTTTGTAATTGATTAAAGCAAATAATGCAGCAATTAATGTAGCAGATACTAAGTTAATGCCAAGTGAAGCAGCTAAAGTGAAACCAAAGAAGAATGGAATGAAATCTACTGCTTTAGTAACAATCTGTTTTAATAAGATAGCAATTCCGACACATGGTAATAATGAACCAACAGTAAATAATGTCTTCATAGCAAGACCATCCATTGGTAAGTATGTCTTGATTAAGTCAACCATTGGTGCACCCATTTTACACATGATTAATGTTGGAATGAATGAACAAATGATATGTGAGATCCAAGGAAGTACCCAGTTAACTGTATATAATTTCTTAAAATCACCTTTTTCAACTGCAGTCCAGCCTACATGCTGCCATGCTAAGTTGATAGTAGCTGTTCCATAGAATAATACTGTACCTAATGTACCAACCATTGAACCGAATGAAGTAGCAAGACCCTGAGCTTTAACTGAAGTAGGATCTAAGCCATAAGAATGAATCGCAATCATCGCTAGTGGGATACCAATGTAGCTGACAGCACGAACGTCTGCAGATACTGTTCCACCAGGAGTAACTAATGCGATATAAACTAACTGCATAGCGATACCAACAAGAATACCTGTCTTTAAATCGCCTAAAATAAGACCACAAATTAAACCACCAACTAAAGGTCTACCTAATGTGTAGTTACCAATAGAAGTACCACCTAAACCTGGCATACTTGATAAACAAGCAAATAGGCCAAGTAGGGCAGCTTGAAACCAACTAATTTCCATAATTTCTTTCTCCCTTAAATATTTTATTTGTTAATAACCAAACTTACCTTTGAAGTCATCCCATGTACCAATTGATACATCTGGTAATAAGGCAAATTTGATTTTATAACCTGCTTTAGAAATTCTTTCGAATGCGTCTGCTTCTTCCTGAGTAATAGACTGGTTATTACCAAGCTTTACAGCGCCTTCACGGTCATTACAAGGACCAACAATAACTGTATCGATACCACACTTAAATCCCTGATCTACTAAGATAGTAGCCATATCAATAGGATTCTTAGTGATTAAGAAATACTGAGTATCTGAATCTAATACCTTCTGACACTTTTTAGCAAAAGCATCTACTGTCCATACGAATGTTTTCTTACCACTTGCAGCTTTATAAGCAGCCTTTAATACGCTGTTATCTGCTGCTTTATCATTAACAGCAATTAATCCATCACATGGATATTCTCTTGCCCAGCGAGTACAAGTCTGACCATGAATCATACGGTCATCAATACGAATAAATGAAACTGACATTTTTGTTTTCCTCCTTAGATATCGTCTTCTTCGTCATCATCAGATGCGAGTTTAAATTCTTTTAATGCTTCATGTGCTTCTCCTAATACTGCCTGAGGAAGCACTTCCTTATCAAGATTGTCCTTCATTAACACTGTTGTTAATGCAAGTGGAAGGTTCATACCACCTAAGACAACAGTATTATTTGTGAACCCTTTTTCATTAATAACATTAAGTGCAGTTGTTAATGGTGATCCACCAATTAAGTCACCAAGAAGAATGATTTCATCTTCTCCTGTAATAGGACTTACTGCTTCTTTGAATACTTCTGCGAATTCATCAGCAGTTTTACCATTTTCTAATCCTACAGCAATAACTTCTTTCTTTTCACCAGCTAACATGCTAAGTGCATTGGCTAATCCCTTTGCAAACTCACCATGGCTTACAAGTACGACATATTTCATTTCTTTTCTCCTCCTGTGACTACATTCTAGCATTCAAACGCTTTCATTCCATCTGTCTAAAGTCATGTCTTTCATATGACATTTGTCATATAAAAAAGAGTGGCTAAGCCACTCTAAGCCACTCTATTCATTAAGGTATTTATTCACTTGTTTTTGTAATTCTATAATCGCTAAGTCAAAGTCATCACTTGAATAGATGATCTTTGACATATTGGTATCTATTAAAGTCATGGCTGAATCATACTTCTTAAACTTCTCTCTATTACGTGCACCTAGTAATGCCTGATTTAATAAAGACATATTGACCTGTCCACCTTCTTCATCAAGCATATCAATAATAGTCTGAGATTGTGCAACTTCCTTTAAAGGTGAGATACCTTGAGAATACTGTGTCAAGGACTGCTGTGTTGTTGTATCATGACAGAGTTCTTTTAATAAATACCAGGCCTGGGATTTATGATAAGATTTTGCACTCATTCCCATTAATAATGTAGACACCTGCGCACTCCCTTTATTTTTGCTTACTGTTGGCATCTTAAGACAGTCCCATTCAAATGTAGAATACTTCTTAACACGCCATGGATAAGGCTTATAAGTACGATAAACTGATAAAGATAGTGGAGAAAATGCAACCAATCCCTTATCGAATTCTTCAGAAGTCACCAAGTGGCCTTTATTCAAGTTATTGAGTTTTCTATAAAACTCAATAGCACTTTTTACAGAACTTTGATCTATGAAACATTTTGTTCCTTTTTCATTGAATACCTGCGTACCATATCCATATACTGAATCAAACCAGCTATAATCATAACAGCCATAACATTGAGAATACTGGCTTACTTTCTTACAGATTGAATAGAAATCATCCAACGTCCAATCATTATCCGGCATATCTATATGACATTTTTGGAGAAGTGTTTTATTCACAAACATGAGAGTAGGATCACATTCATAAGGTAAAGCATATTGATTATTGGAATAAGTACCTGCTTTAAGTACACTTGAATAATAATCATTTTTACTGAATTTCTGATCATGAGTCATATAACTATCAAGGTTAGCAAGTGCCCCGATAGAACTTAATGTATTGAAATCATCATCCAGAACCATAAAGACATCTGGCTGTTTTCCTTTCACAATCTTATCAGAAAGCCATGAAGAGTAATCACTCTTCATAATACCGCTCTCATATTCAACTTTAACTCCTGGATATTTCTTTTCAAATCTTTCTATTGCCCCATCAATAATTTTATAGCTTTCCCCACTTGGTACTCCCCAGTTACTTCCTGAAAAGACCCCTAATTCCAAAGTGATTGTATTAGGATAATCTGCCACAATCATAAAGAAAAGTGAGAAAACAACTAAACCTAATACTATTTTAAACTTACTCATCATCAATCGCCTTCGTTAATAACCCACTCTCTACTGCCCATATGGCAAGCTGAGTACGGTCTCTTAAATTAAGTTTAGATAAGATAGAACTTAAATAGTTTCTGACTGTTCCTTCTGATAAGAAGAGTTTCTGGGCTATTTCTTTATTAGATAAACCATATCCTACATGCTGGATAACTTTCCATTCTGGCTTACTTAATGTTTCTACATCCTTTTCATCCACTTTAATAGTATAGTTATTCTGCTGCATCTTAGAGAACATGCTAAAGACTTTTGTCGCAATATCAGGATTAATCATTGCCCCTCCCGTATTGACTGTCACAATCGCTTTATATAGTTCATCCATAGAAACACCTTTTAATAAATAACCACTGGCTCCATAACGCAAAGCACTAAAGACAAAATCATCATCATCAAAAGTCGTTAATATAATAATTTTTGTATCAGGATACTTAGATTTTACTTCTTTTGTTGCCATAACTCCATCCATACCTGGCATACGAATATCCATTAAAATAACATCAACGACATTCTTCTCTAAACATTTTAATACTTCAAAGCCATCGGATGCAGTCCCTACTACATCTATATCCTCATGTGTGCTTAATACTATCTTTAATGATTCTCTAATCAATTCCTGATCATCTGCAATCATTACCTTAATCATATAGTTCACCCTCCTGCAATGGAATAGTGACAATAGTTAAAAATCCATGATGTCCATCATAAGCCACTTTTCCATTAATCATAGCTAAACGTTCTGTCATCTGTTTCAATCCAAAGCCATAATGAATCTCTTCACATCCCTGTCCATTATCCTGGATTCTAAGATATAAATTATTAGCTTCTATATATAATGAAATATCAATATGAGTTGCATCACCATGTCTTACTGCATTGGTGACACTTTCCTGAATTACTCTAAATAATATATCTTCCTTTGTATTTTCAAAATCCACCTTATCTAGACGATAATCTAAAGTGATTGTTAAATCACTGACACTTGTGAACTCTTCAATCATATTCTCTAGTGCTCCTTTAAAGCCATGCTGTTCAAGAGCCCCAGGTCTTAATTTATTCAAAGAGTTACGTACATCTACAATTCCCTGTCTAACAACTTTACTTATAACTTGTAATTGTTGTTTAGTTGCCTGTGGATTAATATCAATCATCGCAATACAGGCATCTACACCTGCGGCAATACCTGTTAAAGCATGGCCTAGTGTATCATGTATTTCACGTGCTAATCTTTTTCTTTCTTTGTCTTCAGCAATCTTTTCACTGACCGCTGCATAGTTCTCTAGTTCATGATTGACTTGATGAACCATGATCAATTCCTGAGTCATACGTTCATTTTCCTGTACTTCATTCGCAATATAGATTATTAAGAAGAGAATAAAGAAAAGAAGATTAATAATATCTAAGAAATTGATTCCTACCTGTAATAAACCTCTTGTCGTACTTGTATAAACATTTAAATAAGCATCTGCATTTACTAATGGAAATAATGTGCTGAAGAAGTTATAGTTAGTAATCACAAGAAGAAGACTTAACGGAATTGTCAGCCACTTGACATATTTATTCTCTTTAAATCTGAATAATGCATCACAGAATATTAAATAAATAATCCCATTATAGATAAAATAAAGTGACTTCATAATCATAAATCCAATAACTGTTTCTATAGAAAGAAAGAGAAGATTCTCAAATGGATATTCCTTTATACGATGATCAAAGAAATTCATGAGAATAAGCACAATAGTATAGAGAATCAATGTTTTAAAAAAGATGATTTCTGGACTTGTAGGAATATAATTCAAAGAACTTAAAAAGTCTCTAGAAAGATTATTTATAATAATATAGTTGGTACTAAACATAAATATGACTGCATAGATGACAATCATGAAGAAATTCCATAACATCATCATTGCACGAATTCTTCTTAAATCAAAATGAGTCAACATTACTGCCACCCCTTTAAATTATAGGAATCGATATTATCTTTCGTAATAAGTGATACGGGAACTTCTATAGTTCTAGACACTTCTTTCCCTTGAATAATATAATACATATTCTTTGCAGCAAGTTTTCCAAATTTAAGAGGAAATTGTGCTGCTGTACCTGCAATAAGAGGACTTTGTTTAATAAGTGATTTTAAATCCGGTGTACCATCTACTCCATATACTAGGATATTTGTACGCTTCATTGACTCAATAGCTGCAAGAGCACCTAATGCTGAAGGATCATTTAAGGCCATGACTACATCTATATTACTATTTTTCTTTAACATAGACTCCATTAAAGGCATAGCACGCTCTAGCTGCCCTTCACATTCTGCAGAGTCTATAATTTTATATTGGGAAAAATTCTTAATTGTATCTACAAACCCCTGTATTCTTGATGACGCTGATTCTACAGTAGAATGTTTTAATAAGACAATGTTGGCTGACTGCATCCTTTTCATCATATTCTGAGCACATAAGACACCTGCATCATAGTTATCTGATTCGATAACACAATCAATCAAATCTTTATTTTCTACAGAGGCATCAATCGCAATAATAGGTATTCCTGCCTCTCTGGCAGACTCTAAAGAAGTCAATTTACTTGAATCAATAGGGTTCACAAAGATTCCATCTACCTTCTTTGAAATAAACTCTTCTATCTGTTCATTCTGCTTATCTATATCTAATTCTGGATTGCGTACAATAAGTTCGTCCCCTTCTTTTTCTATTTCTTTTTTTAATTCATTATTGATTACTTCATAGAACGGATTGTTCATAGTCATATAAGTTGCTCCAAAGACAAGATGTGTCTTCTGCGGCATTAAATAACTGCTATAAATTGTCCCTAACAATACAGCAATCACTAATCCTATAATAATATTAAGTGTCCTTTTACTTCTTTCATCCATTACTCTCACCTACTTGTGTACATTTTAACATAGATTATATATGCCTTGTACAAAGAAAAAAGAAAAATAAATACTTCCGTGATATTATATGTTACAAATTATATAAAAAGGACTATAATATATATAGGCAAGGATAATCTCATTGTTTTTTATGATTGACCAAGGAGATGATTTCTATGTTAGATATGAGAATTTTAAGTGATCCCTATGAAGAAGAATGCTTCTTAATTTTGAAAAGTAATCTTCCTAAAATGAAAGATGAAGATGCATTAGAACTCTATGTGAACTTAAAGAAGTCTTATAAGAAAGACAGAGGTTTAATGCGTTACATCTTTGATGAAACAGAAAAGATTGCACAGAAATTAGTAACTATCTAGCCAAAAAAAGAAGGTTCGCGAGAACCTTCTTTTTAGTATTCACTTGGGACAATAACCGCAAGAATAATATAGGCAAGAATACCGCTTCCTCCAAGTGCTGTAAAAGCGACCCATCCTAATCTGACAAGAGTAGGATCAATCTGAAAGTATTCTGCAATACCTCCACAAACGCCAGCGAGCATACGATCATGTGCTGAGCGATATAGTCTTTTGTTCATTTTTTACCCCTCCTCACAAATAGTATCATATTTTTCTTGATATATGTAGAAAAATACAAATAGAATAACACCAATTGCACTTATAATACATGCAAGTGCATATCCTGGAGGAGTAAATGTAATTCTAATTTGATGACTACCTTTTGTGATACGACATCCTAAGAATGCTTGATTGACCTTTTCTGTATTTACTTTCTTATTGTCAATATACATTGTATAGCCTTTTTCATAAGGGATACGTGTAATAAAGTAACCATCTTTAGATACATTGATATGTCCTTCTAATACGTTAGAGGTATTCTTAACTTCTAATGGATCAACAGTTTGATTTAATGCAGAGGCAGGAAGTGTATACATCTTGATATTCTTAATCAAATAGTTTCCTTTAGATAAAGAAACATTTAATTGGTTTGTAGTAGTGACAAATGTGAAATGTGTATGAGGATGATAATAAGGATTTGTAATACTTGCCAGCTTATTTTTCATTCCATTGACTGTGATAGAGACACCTTTTTCAGGTCTGTTGTTGACAATATCACATTCTAATACAACAATCTCATTGTTTGTTTGACGATTCAATGTGATTTCTTTTTTCTGTTTTTTAGTAATATGGTAAGATTTCTTGAATCCTGGATTTTCTTTAATAAATTGACTTTGATAATGTGTATCACCTTTATTCACAATGGCACAATTCACAAGTGTATCAAGAGTATATGGATAAGAGAGCTGACTAAAGTGTTTTTCACTCATTAATTGACTTGTGGCATAAGCTTGAGGTAAAGATGTATTGGATTGATAAAGCTTTACATTCTTATCCTGATCCTTTAAAGAATAGCCATAAGGGGCATTTCTTTCAGAAATAACTGTATCAATACCAAGTGTCTTAAGGTAGAAGATATTGTCTGTATCATTTTGAGCCACACGGTTATTTGTAGGGATAGGGATTCTAAGTGTATCAAATAAGAATTCATTGTAATGTTTATTATTTGTAGATGTATAGCCTGATACACGTTTAAATAGATTACCATGTGTTTGATTGACATTCTGTCTTGTAGTAAGATCTGCAACTGTATGCATCTTATTTCTTCTTACTAATTGTGATACATTCTTTTCTGATTTCTTTGGTTTATAGAAAGAAGAGGGTCCATTAATAAATGATACCACCAGAAATGGAATGACAAGATATCCATAAAGAATATGCTTTCTTCTCTGTAATAAGATAAGAAGTGCAAATAAGCAATCTATGAGTGCTGAGAATGGATATTCCATAAAGAATAGTGGAATCATTAATAATAGTACAGAATATCTAGATAGCTTTACATCCCCTTCTTTAATCTTCACTAACATCATACACATGATATAAGCAACGAGTGGAATAAAGACAAGCATGATCTTACTTCTTGCATATAAAAACCCATTCATAATGAACCAGACAAGTGGAGAGTAGAATGATACAAGGCATACAGCTGAAAGCTTCTGTAACTGTTTATCACTTAAGGCAAGAACTAAAAGAATATATGAGATATATGTGAGACCACATCCATATTTACTATAAAGTAAACCTTTTAAATTAAGAGAAGGAATGAATAAAGAAGACAGCTGTGTTGGTGCGCCTGATTTACCATTCATTAAAATAATATAGAGTGTAGGGATTGTCAGTATTGCAGTTAATAGGACAATTAACACATAAGAGATAAAGAGTTTTTTCCATTCACCTGGATGACGATAGAGTAAATAAATAAAACATACAATAAAGCATCCAATACAATAGAAATAGCTATGTAATACAATCATACTGCCACATAGTGTAAAAGCCCCAAAGTTCTTCTTTTCTATACTTATTAGAGCTAACAATAAGTAAGGCATATAATTCACAAACATAATCTGTTTATGTGAATGAAAGAAGATGCTTGATAATAATACAAGTAAGCTGACAAAGATACAGATGTTCTCATTTTCTGTATGTTGTCTTAAAAAGATATAACAACATATTACAGAGAGTGTCAGCATCAATACACTATACGCAATAATGATTGTCTGCATATTTACATGTATAAGTAATGCACCTATAAGAATATCTGGTCTTAAGTATCCATAATAAGAGAAGTGGTATATATTTCCTCCACCCATTAACTGCTTCATATAAGTAGGAAATAGTGTTCCTTCACTTCTTATGGCATGTCTTAATGCATCCGCAATGGCAACATGCTGACTATACCAGTCAATTGTATTACCAAAGACATTGGATGTAAGTATAAAGACTAATGCGATAGATAGTAGACCAAGTAGACAAATGGTGCGTTTGTCTTTTCGTGTCATGATTTTCACCTCAACACTATTGTAAGAAATAATTCTTAATTTTAGACTTAATATTTTCTTAAAAACGCTTAATTTTTGTGAATTTTATATTTAAGAAATCTTAAGAATTCTTTTAAGGTTTTTTAAATAAATAGATGATATTGTAAAAATGGGTGATGAATATGAATAATTTAAAAATGTTGACAATCAGTTCTTTGTTGATGATTAGTTCATTATTTGGTTCTAATCATACGATTAAGCATAAGAAGATGATTGATGGATTAAATCTAAAAAATATAGATTCTGTGATGTTTGTATCTCATCCAGATGATGAAACAATCTGGGGAGGCAGTCATCTTTTAAAGAAACATTATCTTGTTGTCTGCTTAACAAATGGTAATAATAAGACAAGAAAAAAAGAGTTCATGAATGTAATGAAGGCAACAGGTAGTACAGGTATTATGTTTAATTATCCAGATAAGACAAATGGACAGAGAGATAATTGGGATAAAGCAAGAAAATATATCAAAAATGATGTACACTATATATTAAGTAAGAAGAAATGGAAAACTGTAGTCACACATAATCCAGATGGAGAATATGGTCATATTCACCATCAGATGACATCTTATATAGTAAGAAAAGATAGTCGTGTGGATATGAACCAGCTTGTCTATTTCGGTAAATACTATAGAAAAAAGAATATGCCTAATAATCTCAATTCTATAAGTCAAAGTGATTTAAAGAAAAAAATGAAACTAACAGGAATGTATAGTTCTCAATCTAAGGTTATGGATCATCTTGGTCATATGTTACCTCATGAAAATTGGGTGAAGGCAAAGAATTGGAGATAGTTATGAACGAAAAGATCATGGTTGTGGATGATGATAAGGATATACGTGAAGTCATCCATGTATTATTATCAAGTGAAGGGTATGAAGTGATAGAAGCAAGTAATGGAAAAGAAGCACTAGAATTAGTGGATGATAATACAGATCTCATTATTCTTGATGTGATGATGCCAGAGATGAATGGATATCAGGCTTGTGTTCTATTAAGAGAGAAAACAAATGCCCCTATTCTCTTTTTAACCGCAAAGGGGCAGGATAGTGATAAGACATTAGGTTTTTCTAGTGGTGGTGATGATTACTTAACTAAACCATTTTCTTATAATGAATTAAATGGACGTGTGAAAGCACTACTAAGACGTTATCATGTCTATCAGGGTAAAGGTACTACACAAGAAAAACAAATTATATATAAGACAGGTAATATAGAAGTCAATAGTGCGAAACGTACAGCATCCTTAGATGGAGAGAAACTCAACTTAACAGATTTAGAATATAATATTCTAGAATATCTATTAATTAATAAACAGCAGGTTATTTCTCCTAGTCAGCTATTTGAAGCTATCTGGCATGAAGAATATTATTATGGGGCAAACAATACAATCATGGTGCATATTAGACATTTAAGACAGAAGATTGAAAAGGATCCTACAAATCCTGAACATATCAAAACAATCTGGGGTAAAGGATACTATTGTGAGTAAAAGATATATAAGTCTTGCATCTAAGATTATTATAATATTGATTGCCTCTAGTATTTCTGCAGTATTAGTATATAGCTGTTTTAGAGAACAGATTCCCCACTATTATAGTTTTATAGATGAAGTTGCTGGTATTAAGGATAAGAGAAATAAGTTCTTTAAAGAGTTTAAAGAAAAAGCGAAAGATGTCAATTTAACAGATAAGAAACAAGTAAAGAAATTGATCAAGACCTATGATCCTTACTTGTCTGTTTATATTTATGACAACAAGAATGAATATTATGTTGCAGCTAATTATGCAGATTTCCTTACTCAGCCTGTGAGTGTGATTACACCAC
>NZ_UQGV01000003.1 GCF_900540665.1 uncultured Catenibacterium sp.
ACGATTAAATCGAAAATGTGATTTAATCGTCCTTTTTAGGTACACTATATAATTTAGCGCTTACAATTTTAGTGTTATTTTGTAACATTAATAACATTTTATAACATATTTAATGATATTATATCACAGATGCTGAGGATGGAAAATATGAGGTTTATATATAGCAAGCAATAATTGAGATGGTACTAAATTCGCACAAAAAAAGGATAGAGAAATTCAAATCGAATTTCTCTATCCTTTATGATTTACTTTACTTTTTGCTCTTTTTCTTAACACTATAATTTAAACTTTCTCAAAGAAAGTATCAGGATGTCCTGGATCAAATATTTCATTACATGTCATGACTGTAACTAAGTCTTCTGTATCAGATAGATTGATGATGTTATGAGTCCATCCTGGAATCATATAGATTGCTTCAATCTTGTCTCCTGACACTTCAAAATCTACTGTCTCTCCAGTATTGATATTACGTTCCTGAATGAGTCCGTGTCCATGTACTACTATGAACTGCTCCCACTTGCTGTTGTGCCAGTGTTGTCCTTTTGTGATGCCTGGCTTGCTGATGTTGATGCTTACCTGACCGCAGTCTTCTGTATGAACTAGTTCAGTGAATGAACCTCTCTCATCACAGTTCATCTTCATTGCATACTTGAACTTGTCTGTAGGAAGATAGCTAAGATATAGACTAAAGAGCTTCTTCGCAAATGATCCATCAGGACACTTAGGCATCATGAGTGATACAGGCTGTGACTTGAATTCTTCTAATAGATCTACAATCTCACCTAGTGTTGCCTTATGCGTAACTGGTACACAGCAATAGCGACCATTATCATCAAGTACTGAATCTACTCCATCAAACTCACAGTGCTTTTCCTTGCCTTCTAGAAGATCAAACATGCCTTCTACTAAGTCATCAATGTATAATACTTCTAGTTCAGTACTTCTGTCATTGACTGTGAATTCTTCATCATTCGCTACTGCCCAGCAGAATGTTGAGATAGCTGAATTATATTTAGGACGGCTGTGTCCCATAAGATTCACAAATCGGTATACATAGACAGGTGCTCCTGTTTCTTCACTGTATTCAAAGAACAGCTCTTCTCCTGCCTTCTTGCTTCTTCCGTATTCGCTGTTTCCAAATCTACCAGCTAGAGTTGCCTGTACTGAAGATGAAAGCATGATTGGTGCCTTGTTGCTGTGCTTCTTCAATGTATCAAGAAGCTTTGATGCAAAACCGAAGTTTCCTTTCATGAAGTCTTCTGTATTCTCTGGACGATTGACTCCTGCTAGATTAAATACGAAATCAGCCTTGGCACAGTATTCATCTAATTCTTCTTCTGTACTGTCGATATCATATTCATAGATTTCATTGATTTCTATATCTCTAGTTCTATTCTTGCCGTCTCTTATATTCTTTAGGTTATTTACTAGTGCAGTTCCTACCATTCCCTTTGCACCGGTAACTAGTATATTCATATTAATATCTCCCTTCTATGATTTAAGGGCAGGTGCAGTTAATAAAGCACCTGCCCTTGTTATTTTACTGGTCTTTTCTCCAGACCATCTTGTTTACTACATTCACATAGCCCTGGATGATGCGTACTACCTTCATGGATACTGTTTCATCTACATAGTCAGGACATGGCTTACCTAGTACACCCTTCTGCTTCATTTCAATGGCCATATCTGTCGCATTAAGAAGTTCCTTAGTAGTGATACCAGCTAAAATGAAATCTCCTGCTTCTAATGCTTCTGGTCTTTCTGTAGATGTACGAATACATACTGCAGCGATTGGATGACCAATTGATAGATAGAATGAGCTTTCTTCAGGTAATGTACCTGAATCAGATACGATAGCTAAAGCATTCATCTGTAATTTATTGTAGTCATTGAATCCTAGTGGCTCATTGACTCTTACTCTTGGATCTAATTTGAACCCACTTTTTTCAAGTCTGTGTTTACTTCTTGGATGACATGAATATAAGATTGGCATATCATATTTTTCAGCTAATGCATTAATTGCAGTGAAGAGGCTTAGGAAGTTCTTTTCTGAATCGATGTTCTCTTCACGATGTGCTGATAGTAGGATATACTTATCCTTTTCTAAGCCTAGTCTATCTAATACATCACTCTTCTGGATCTTGTCCAGGTTCATGCGTAATACTTCTGCCATAGGAGAACCTGTCATATATGTTCTTTCCTTAGGTAATCCTGTATCAGCCAGGTACTTACGCGCGAATTCAGAGTAGCATAGATTTACATCTGAGATAACATCTACGATACGTCTATTAGTCTCTTCTGGAAGACATTCATCCTTGCATCTGTTTCCTGCTTCCATGTGGAATAGTGGAATATGCAGTCTCTTTGCAGAGATTGCAGATAGACATGAGTTTGTATCTCCAAGTACAAGATATCCATCTGGCTGGAGTTCACTTAATAATTCATAACTTCTTCCTAAGATGTTACCGCAGGTAACACCTAGATTATCTCCTACTACTGGTACAAGAATATCAGGTCCAAATTCTCCAAATGTATTCTTCAGTTCAAAGTCTTCCCAGAATACTGTAGATAGGTTTCTATCCCAGTTCTGATTATAGTATACGACACAGCAATCAAAGTATTCTCTGCATCTCTTAATAACAGCTGCAAGACGGATGATTTCTGGACGTGTTCCACATCCAATCATCACCTTTGTACGACCGTCATTCTTCCATTTAAATTTATGTTCTACCATTACAATATCTCTCCCTTAAGAAAGCTACTTCCTTGTAGCTCGTTCTATGATTTCTCCTGCTTCAATCTTCTCACAGCGTGAAATTCTGTTTTCACCCTTAATAATGCATCTTACACATAAATGTACACCATCCTCAATTATGACATCATGATCTACGGTAGCCCCTAGATTAATGATACATCCTTTTCCTATCCTAGTTCCAGTATTAATAATCGCACCTGGAAGGATGACACATCCTTCAGAGACATATGCTCTTGGTGATACATAAGCTGATGGGTGAACCAGAGTGGCAGGCTTGCCACCTGCTTTCTCTATTCTTTCAAGCCAGCCAAGGCGGAATTCATTGTTTCCAAAAGCAGGAATGAATTCAACATCATTCTTTATATAAAGAGAAAATGAATCAAGTGGATGTTCTCTGTCACAGTCATCAAGAACAGTAATTGAGTAACCTAACTGTTCCGCAACGTCATATACTGTTCTTCCATATCCTCCAGAGCCAAGAATCACTATTCTTTTCATCTTATTCTTCAGTAAGTCTTTCCTTGATGTAGTCAAGCTGCATCATCTTCTCGATGATTTCTTCCTTGTTTAGAAGCTTAGTGTTATTTGAATTGAATTCCGTAAGCTTATTACGTTCTACATCGCCATCTTTGAAATACTTATCGTAATTCAAACCACGGTTATCGGCAGGAACACGATAAAATCCTCCAAGATCAATAGCCTTAGCGCATTCTTCATTTGTAAGAAGAGTTTCATACATCTTCTCACCATGACGAATACCAATGACCTTGATATCATCCTTGTTTCCACCAAACATTTCACATACTGCTTCTGCCTGTAAGCCAATAGAACATGCAGGTGCCTTCATGATTAATAGATCACCGTTTTCTCCATGTTCAAATGCATATAGTACTAGGTCTACTGCTTCTTCAAGAGACATGATAAATCTTGTCATATTAGGTTCAGTAACTGTGATAGGGTTACCTGCCTTAATCTGGTCAATCCATAGAGGAATGACTGATCCTCTAGAACACATAACGTTGCCATATCTAGTACAGCAGATTTTTGTCTTACCACTGTATCTTGATTTAGCAATGGCTACAGATTCTTCTAATGACTTAGATTTACCCATGGCATTAATTGGATAAGCAGCCTTATCTGTTGATAGACAGATAACTGCTTCTACACCTTCTTCAATAGCTGCAGTTAAGACATTATCAGTACCGATAATGTTTGTCTTTACTGCTTCCATTGGGAAGAATTCGCATGATGGAACCTGCTTTAATGCCGCTGCATGGAAGATGTAGTCTACTCCATGCATTGCGTTCTTACATGACTGCAAGTCCCTTACATCTCCGATGTAAAACTTGATCTTATCAGCAACTTCAGGCATTCTTACCTGAAAGTCATGACGCATATCATCCTGTTTCTTCTCATCTCTTGAAAATACGCGGATTTCCCCGATATCTGTTTTTAGGAAACGATTTAATACTACGTTTCCGAATGATCCTGTTCCTCCAGTAATCATTAATGTTTTTCCTTTAAAAAGTGACATGTCCTACCTCCAAAATATCTGCAATACGTTCACATGCTTTTCCATCTCCATATGGATTATTTGCGTGTGACATCTTTTTATACATCTCTTCATTTTCTAATAATTCTTTAAAATTGTTATAAATTACTTCCTCATCTGTACCTACCAACTTTAAAGTTCCAGCAGCAATTCCTTCTGGCCTTTCTGTTGTATCACGCATAACAAGCACAGGCTTGCCTAGTGAAGGTGCCTCCTCTTGTATACCTCCTGAATCAGTTAAAATCAAATATGATTTAGCCATTATATTATGGCAGTCAAATACTTCAACCGGATTGATAATATGTATTCTATCACATCCTCCTAACTCTTCCTCAGCAGCCCTACGTACTATAGGATTCATATGGATTGGATACAGTGCTTTAACATCAGGATGCTCATCCATCACACGACGAATAGCTCTAAACATATTATGCATTGGTTGTCCTAAATTCTCTCTTCTGTGGGCTGTAATAAAAATTAAGCGACTATCCTTAGCCCACTCAAGTTCAGGATGCGTATAATTTTCTTTAACCGTCGTTTTTAAAGCATCAATAACAGTATTTCCAGTAATCCAAATTTTATTTTCATCTTTACCTTCACTAATTAAATTTTCTTTAGCTTTAGGGGTAGGAGCAAAATTATAATTAGATATTATAGAAACCGCTTGCCTATTAAACTCTTCTGGAAAAGGTGAATATATGTCATATGTTCTAAGTCCGGCTTCAACATGACCAATTGGAATTTTCAAATAATAACATGCTAATGCTGTAACAAATGTAGTAGAGGTATCACCATGAACCAACACAACATCTGGTTTAGCGTCTTCCAGTACTTTTTTAATTTTGTTCAAGATATTTGTGGTAATATCAAACAACGTTTGTTTATCTTTCATAATTGATAAATCGTAATCAGGAACCACATTGAATGTTTCTAAAACTTGATCTAACATCTGTCTATGTTGTCCAGTAACACAAACTATTGTATCGATATTTTTTCTTTTTTTTAACTCATTAACTAATGGACACATCTTAATTGCTTCAGGACGTGTTCCGAAAACTAGCATAATTTTTTTCATTTTTATCCTCTCCTAATAATAAAATTGCATAGTTTATCTGAAATATAACCAATTCCTATGGTTATAATTACTTCTAAGACAAGTGTAATACATCCAAATATTATAAATTCTATAAATGAATCTATATTTATTATGTTTGTATAATATACTCTCATATTTATTAGCAATAAAATCAATAACGTAGTAAATAATGCAGTATATTCTTTGTACTTTTTAAATATTATGTCCTTCTTCAAATACCAAATAAAATACAAAAAACGATATAATATTGCTATGAAAGTTCCTATTGCTACACCTACTAACCCCATTCGATTTACTAATACAACAGAAATAACAAAATTCAAAAATGCTTCCATTATAGCTCCGAAATTTGTTTCTTTGAATCTCCCTGTAGCTAAAACAAGTAATCTATATGGTTCGCGGATACAATAAAGCAAATTAGCTACAACCATAATACATGCAAATAATGGTTGTGAGTAATTAGCATCATTAACTCCAGATGTATATAATTTAACAAAAAAGTTTATCAATAATAAACATGTGAAAAATAAAACCATACTAATTATCCAAAATTGTTTTTCAAATTTTTCAAATTTGCTTTTTAATTCCACTATATTGCCTTCAGCATAATATTTACCAAGCGCGCCTTGATAACTATTGCTTAAACTTATAATTATTGCCCTTAAAGCTACAACAGCTAGCATATAGATTGAATATACACTAACGTCTGATAAACTCATAAAAATTGTCAATACAGCAACATCAGTATTCATATTAATAAAATATGCTAAATTCTGTGCAAAACCACTCCATCTGTTTTTTAAAGCTGTATTTCTTTCTTTACTTTTATCGGATTTATTTAAGAGATACTTTTTATCAATGTACCTTCTATATAAAAATGGTTGTATTAAATAAATACACGCTGATACTAGTTTTATAAGATGAACTTCAGGATATATATATATCACAATAACAGCTAATATTAAATTTATTACTGTTGCAAAGGTTGATATGTAATTTACAATATATATTTTTTGGAACGCCTGTAGTAAAAGTTTGTTTGTAATTGCAAACATATATTGCACTAGTGTAGATATACTTAGTATCCATATTAATGTCGCAGTGTATGTAAAACTGAAGGATTTTGCCCAAAATATTGGATAGATTATTGAGATTATTAACGTATAAGCCAAAAATACTAAAGATAATTTTTCAAAGAAATTTTGACACGCACATAAAATTCTTTTTATCCCATAATCGTCTTGATTAGCTATAGGAATATATAGTTCTGCTAAAACTACAGCACCTAACCCACCTTCTAATAATGTAATAAACGATAAGAATTGATTAATCGATGAACACAATCCATTTACTTCAGATCCTAACGTTGATATCATCAGCCTTGGTAATATCAACCCAGAAATCATAGTGAATATCTGTAGTAATAATGCTGAAAAATAATTTTTTTTATCATTCATCTTGTATTCTCCTTCTATATTTAAATCGATAAGAAATTCTACGTATGATATAAATTCCACCAACTAAGAAAACGTAATTTAATAAAATACTTTGAGATAATTGTTCGTATCCTGCTCTACCGGTCGTAAGAATACAAGTTAAATAATGATAAAATAAAATAACAACGCACTTATTTTCTCGAACCACTTTATATATTAATGCACATAAACAGCCAATAACTATACCATGTATCCAAAATAAATACTTACCAAATATTAAAACACTTTCTCCTAAAACACTTGGAAGCATAACTGAAAACCATGAAACATCTAAACCATATCCTAAATATCTTATTGAAAAGTCCACATTTAAATCCATATGATATATCGGTGTTGGAATAATAGGTACAAAGGAATCAAGTAATTGCAAAAAGAAATCAGAAGCTGTTGAGATTGGAGCCATACAGAAAATCTTATCATATTGCAAAGGATATCCTATCTCTGAAGTAATTAAATCGCTTATAGTAAATGTAGCACTTCCAGATATTCTTAACTCCATCATTGCCAACATCACATATATGACTATCGGCATAAGTATTAATAGCGAAAAAACTATTCGCTTCCTTTTTTTTGATAAAGAAATATATTTATCGTTTAAATCATCGTTAAAAAATAAAAATAAACAAATTATAATAATAACGATAATTCGATATCTTGATAAATATCCAGTTGTTATTAACGTAACAAATTGATCTAACCCCAAGAAAAATGCTACCTGTTTCACTTTAGTGCAAACATAATATAAACCAATTAAATATAATGGTTGTATCCAAGTAGATATCACACCTATAAAAGAAGCATTAGTCCCATTTAAATTAGCAAGATTATTTTCACTATTAAATACAAGAGAAAAATTTGATAATCTATTTACAGGATAAATTAAGCTTAAAATGCGTAATCCAACATATAGACAAACTACATATTTGAAAATCATTTTTGTATTCTTGCTAGACCAGAAATTAACATCATCAATGCATCTGAATTTATATTTCCTATTAGTATTTAATAAAATTCTTGTATTATTCGTAACTAAAAAAGTATACGTAATTGCTATACTTGCCAAAAAAATTATGTAATATATCAGATAAACCTTATTAACTTTTTCATAACAAATACCTATTCCAGAATAAATAAAAGTAGATATAAAAATGCATAATAAAGGAACTTTCTGCCTCTTAGTTTTCAATAATCCTTTAAACGTATGATATAAAACAGATGTTAAAATTGCTATAATTATTAACCAACTAAACAAAAATCTATTCATTATATGAGTCCTTTTCTATAACTTTTAAGCACTGATAAAGTGATTTACAATTATTCTTCACTTGAATATCATATAACAATTCATTATCTATAATTTTTTTACACATTTGCAGATAATTATCAAGTTCATTTTTTCTTTCATATTGAATTTCTTCAAGTGATTTTTCAATGTTTGTCAAATCCACTAGTTTTAATTTGTAATTTAAAGCTATTTTATAAGGATCTGTTAAAGCTTTAGATACGCATAAATGCAACCCACTAGCAATATAATCAGAATATTTATTTGGAAACGCAACCTTGTTAGTCCAATTGGAATCTCTAAGTAGCATTCCTACATCATATGCCATCAATTCTTTTTTCATTTGTTCAGGAGCAACCCATCTAATAGTTACGTTTTCTTTTCCTAGTTCCTCATTAATATTATGTTTATCTTCTTCAGATAAATTCATATAAAATGCAAATTTGCATTTTATGCCAGTCTCCTTAATCATTTTAAAAGTTTTAAGAGTTTCTTCAAATTTTTGCCATCTGTCTTTTGATCCAGAATAAACAAATGCTAAAGCATCGTTATCTATTTCTAAATGCTTTCTATATTCTTCTCTAGTTTTGTAATAAACCTCCACATTTAGGGTATCATAGCAACCACACCTAACAAGAAGATACTTAATATTATTATTTTTATAATATCTATTAGTTTCTTCTATCTCAGTTTCTGAAACAACGAATGCATAATCTATTATTTTTAATGTTTTAATTAATCGTCTTCTTTTTAGCAAATATAAATATCTAGTTCCAATAATATGATACAAATCTGGAATACAATACTCATATATTTCTTTAATAGTGGCATGTATATCTAATATGTAAGCTAAATTATACCTTTCTTTCATTAGTCGAACAAATTTAACAAACTCATTATCATAGAATCCAGATGAAACAATTCCTTGATATTGGCCAGTTGATATTAGTTGCTTAATTTTTGTATATTTATTTTCTTCAGTGCAGCTAATAAATTTAATACCTGAATAATTATTACCATACTCTTTTGTTGTATCTTTATGGAAAAAAATTACGTCAGTTTCTATTCCATACTCCTTGAAAAGAGACGTATGACGACCTATTATCAATGCATTTTCTCCACCATTTTTATCAATGTTTCTTGAAGTAATCATTAAAAGTTTCATATTTTCCTCCATTCTATTCGCTATATTCACCTTTATAAATTTGATATAACTTTTTCCATTGAACATTAACATCAAACTCATCTATATTTTCAATTGTTGGATTTTTTTTCTTAGTATTCGATTTCAAATATTCTAAGATTTCATGTTTCCAAACAGATACATCTAAGGGCAAAAATTTAAGTGCATTAAATCCCAAATCACATTCATGACTTACTTTATCAGACGTAAGAGAATAAACACCCGTTAATTGAGATTCAATTAACGTCACTGGAAATCCCTCAAATAGAGAAGGAAGAATAAAAATATCGAACATATGATAAACAGAAACCACATCATTAGTCACTCCCATAAAAATAATGTTAGAGAGTCCTCTTTCTTTTACGATATTCTTTATCCTAACTTCTTCTTCTCCTTCACCATAACAAGCAATTACAATATTTTCATTTGTATTTAATAAACTTTGTGCCAAATCAATAATAAAATCGTGGTTCTTTTGTTTATTAAATCTGCCTAAATGCCCTATAACCTGTGCATCACCAAAAATTTTATGCTTGTTTTTTTTGCATTCGACCTCATTAAACTTTCTAAACTTTTCAATATCTATAGCATTATTTAATATTATAAAGTCCTTATTACCAAAGAAAGCTTTTCCTGCCTCTCGCCCACACGCTACTCTTTGCACACTAAAAACGGAAAAAACGATTCTATTTATAAACTTCATTCTTTTGGAAAAAAAAGTATTATGTGAATGTACTATTATATTTTTTATATGTGAAAATTTTGCTGCTATAACCGAAAGAAAAGCTTGATAATCAGTCTGTATATGAATTGCATCATAAGGTCCATTCTTTTGAATAACTTCAATTAAATTTTGTATATATTTAACAGCCCCTACCGTTCCAGGAGTCTTTAATTCTATCACCTTAGCACCTAAAGATATTGCCTCATCATAGTAATCATTTTCAAATCTATCATGAATAACAAAATCCATTTGACACTTTTCTTTATCAAATGCCCTATAATAATTCATAATCATAGTTTCTGCACCACCACGATGTAATGATCCCATTATCTCTAACACTTTCATTTTGTCACCCCATTCTTATAATATTTCATTCCAATTTATATCCTCTTTTAATGCTAGTGCACAATCATATTCTCTCTTAATAACCTTCTCAATTATCCCTTTTATATCGCCTTGCAAAAATACATTGTTTTTAGGAACACTTTCAGGGCTTCCTCCGGTTTTATATGTAATAACTGGAGTACCGCAAGCTTGAGCTTCTAGATTTGTAGTTGGATAATTGTCCTCATATGTTAAATTCAAGAAAATATCCGCTGCTGTGTATATCTCAGCAAGTTCTTTAGGACTATCTGTTTTGGAAATACCAATTACATTTTTTGGTAAATTTTTCTTTTTGGAATCATCAACTCCTACCAAAACAACTACATAATCATTAGGTAACAAATCAGCCATTTTAATAAAATCAGAAAAACCTTTTCTTTCACTCCAAGGACACGCTACACCAAGTAAAATGTATTTATTTTCTAATTTATGCTTTGTTCTAAAATCACTTATAGTTGGTTTAAAAATTGTAGTATCTATTCTGTTATGTATAACCTTTACATCATATTCTTGTAAAAAACTTTCTTTTAGCAAATCAGCAAGCCACTGAGATGGTGTTATCATTGTCATATTTTTTACATTAGTAAATAACTCCTTGTTTTTATAGTAATTCCTCTTTGTTTGATCAAAAAAAGGTTCATGTTTATTTTGAGAATAATAACAATTAGAACATTCATTTTTCCATTTCTCACATCCAATATGTGAAAAATATGAACAATAACCAGTGAAAGCCCAACAATCATGGTGAGTCCACTTAACTTGCATATTTGGTCTATTTTTTATCCACTTAAATAACATCTCAATATTAATATAATAATCATGTATATTATGAAGCCATAAAACATCTGGATTAAATTTGTCTGCCCACTCGAGAAATCTAGCTGTAGCATGTTTACTACAATAACCTCTATCTCCAAAAACTTTAGACATAAAAGCATGTAGTCCAACATCTAAAGAATTACCAATTCTGATAGCATATTTCTGATATTCATCAGGAACATCAGCTCTACCATATGCAATCTTAACTTCATTTCCTCTTTCTATATATGCATTTGCTATATCCATACAAATGCGTCCTGTTGATCTTATTCCGCAAACAGCATTAATTAATAAAACTTTCATGTCTTAACCTTTAAATTATATTTACAATAATTTTCCTTTCCTGGTAACCTAGCAATTGTTAATAAGATTGTTTATAATACTAATTAAATTTATCATAATGACTGAATGCCAAAATGACTCATAATAGTATTATATGCTTGTTCTACTGAATAATTTTCTTCGAGAAAAGAATACTCTAATACCTTCTGTTCTTCTAATTTATCTAGATTAATCTTTGAAACTAATTTATCAAAATTATTAACATCATTACTTTCGCACCACCAACCAAATCCACCTTCTACTATTACATTACCAATATCCGTATTTGAATCAGTAACAGCTAGCACTGGTATCTTTGCTTGCATATAAGAAAGTAATCTACTTGGAAAATTAGGGATAGTAAATCTATGATCTAGGAAAATCATCCCTACATCACAAGCCCCAACCATAGTGTCATAATCTTCTTTTGGAAGTCGTTTCATAAGTTTTACATTCGTAGGTTTATACTCCTTAATAAAAGACTCTAACTTTGAGTACTCTGTACCCGAACCTACTACAACAAAATGTACATTGTTGTTATCTTTTTGACTCTTTAGACACTCAATCAAAAACGGAATTCCTTGTGGCTTACCAAGATTACCACCATAAATAAATACTTTCTTGTCTAATGGAATATCATACTTATTTCTAATTGCAATTCTTTTATCCAGTGAAACACTTTTATCTAATGGCTCAACACAATTTGGACATATTTCTACAATAGATAGATCCACCTCTGGATTATGACTAATTACATAATCAATATTAGCTTGACTCATGCAACCAATATAATCAGAAACCTTATACAGATTCTTTTCTTTTTTTCTAAAATATTTATAAAGTAATCCTTTTAACCCATTTTTTCTCATCATTCCTAAATCAACAGCATTCTGAGGAAAAATGTCCTTAAGAAGAAGATATGTCTTTGCACCATCTCTTCTTTTCACATATTCAACTACTTTTACTAAAGTAATAGGAGGAGTTGAATATAAAACTAAATCAAATTTTACATCAGAGAAGTATTTTTTAATTGCTGATAAATACTGACTTTCTACCCTAACTGTAGATACACCCTTTTCAATCAAATTGGTCTGTGTTAAATTACCAATTTTAACATATAGCATCTTTGCTCCATGGTCTTCTTTAAGTTCTGTTTCTTTTCCTTCTCTTTTTTCATATGAACCAACAGTATATACATTATGTCCTTGGTCCCTAAAATATCTTAGCAAATCGGGATAAATTGAATGTTGTTCTATACTATCAATTCTTCCTGTTGTTAAAAACAATACATTCATAACTTCTCTCCTCTTTACTTAATCATGATTTCATTGTATTTCATCATATAAGTTCCCGCGTTGTAGTTTTCACCTACAACACTTTCATTCTTATTACCTTCAAGATTATTTACAATGAGTTTCATATGATCAGCACCACATTCATATGCATGAGGATATCCTCCTCCAAAACGTGGATTTACTTCTGAAATATAGTACTCTCCATTAATATCAAAGATATCAATATCAATCTGACCTCTGTAACCCGCTTCTGATACAAACTTCTTAATAAGATCAAATAACTTATCATCTTTGAAAGATACTGCTTTATCTGTCTCTCCAGCTCTCATCTTTAATTTTTTCTTAGTAAAAATTGAAATGATTTCTCCAGAAACCATATCAATATAAACATCTGCACCGATTTCCTGACCATTTAAATATTCCTGAATCATAAGTCCTTCATCATGAGCAAACAATAATTCTACTGTTTCTTTATCATATACTTTAGAAATCGCAATACTCGCACTACCTCTAGCAGGTTTTACAAATACTGGATAATTAGCCTTTCCTGCTTCTACATCTGCATAGAATTCGTCTTTATCCATATATGATTTTGCACATTTATAATTATGATCTTTTAACCATTCATACATTTCATATTTGTCTAAAGACATTTCGCATAATTCATATGATGATCCAATTACTGTAGTTCCTACTGCTTTAAATTTATCGTTATTTTTAGCTAATAACGATAACTCTGGATCAATAAGACTTAAAATTCCATCAATCTTTTCCTTCTTACAAATATTAAGAATGATATCTAAATATCCAACATCAGTCATTCTAGGCACAATGTAGTATTTATCAGCTTCATAAATAGCTGGTGCTAATTCACTCATATCTGTTGCAACTACATTTCCTTTTCCAGCTAATGATTTTACGAAATATTCAACTACTTTATTTCGTGTACCTGCACTTAAAATTAATATATTCATTTATTTTTCTCCTACCTATAAACCATCACTGCTCTTCTATTGCTTTCTTATAGCGATTTATCATATGTTCTCCTGCCCAGGGAACTAAATATCTTACAACGGTTGTATTTTCTATTTCAGAAAAATCTTTACTACTACTTTTATGTAGTCCAATTCTAGAGAGATAAATATTACGTACTTTAAACAAAAAGAATAAAGAACTAAATAAATGGAACTTCTTTTTCTTTTTTAAATAATTATTGAAGTCCTCTCCAGTTTTTTTTGACATTCTTTTAATAATGCGAGATTTCCAATCATAACTATAGCTAAAACCAGCACCTTGTTTTTTTACTCCAAATTCTTCCCTTAAAACACCCGATTCTTCTACAATTCGTCTCGGAATCGGTCTATCATAATTATTGAATAATGACCATTTTTTCATCTCTTCACTATTAGATATCTTAGTTATACTAGGCCAAGCAGTTGCTCCAAATAATGGTAAAGGACAAGAAATATAATCTACCCACAGTCTTCTTTCAGAACTTCCTAAACTAGCATCTCTAGAATCAAAAATAAATCTATCATTTGTATTTACTTCATTTCTATCCCAGATAGAATCTCCTCTTTCTCCTGTCAAAACAATATTTCCATTAAAGACATCATAAAAAGAAGCCATACTTATTTCTGATCCAAGCTCACCTGTGCAAACAACCTCTGCTTCTAAGTAATTTTCATTCTTTATATAAATATCACTATCTCTTATAATGATATTTTCATATCCCAATTTCTTAGCAATCTTATCTCCACAATCTTCTTTGTGCTTCCCTTTTGGTGAGAATGTACAAGCAGTTGTTGCTCCCATTTTCTTAGCTATAACTGCACAACATGTCGCATCATATCCTCTACTAATTGTAGAAACGACACCATATTGCTTATTTCTATTTTTATCAGCACCATTATCTTTTAACATAATCATTGCTTGCATAAGTTTCTGATAATAATCTTTAAAATTTACAAAAGGAGCAGATATTTCTTTGTTTTCTACGGTATAATGGCCATCAATACCAACTCTTAAATTGGCATAATAAATCACTTTCACATAAACAACTTTCCCGTTTTCTAAAACACGTATCTTTTTTGTGTATTTATCCACTCCTTTCCTAATACTATTTAAATCAATTTCATATCCAGCATATTCTGAATCCATTTTTAATCCAGTAAACGCCATTAATAAATAAAGACTGTTACTAACGAAATTTACATTTTCTTTTTTAAAGATATACAAACCATATGTAACATGAGTAGGTGTAGAAAATAAAATTTCTTTATTTTCTATACCCCCCCCGTGCCACAAAACCATTCAGCATTTGCAAATAATTCTTTGTTAAATTCACCACTCCAAGCCCCTTCAACAAAGAAATTTTCTTTAACATCAACGTGTTCTCCATGAAAAAGTTCTGTTATTTCTCCGTTAATAGTTGCTACCCATGCTAAGGGTGGTAACTTTTTATTTAACTTATTTATCAATTTCATTTTACATTCTCCCTATATCATCAAAGAAAAGAGGTGTTCCACCTGTGTGAATAAATAAAACATTTTTGTTTATAATGTTCTTAGTGTGTAAATATTTCTTCATACCGAGAAATGCTTTAGCTGTATAAGTACTATCCATCGGAATACCATATTTCACCATATTTTCTTTAATTATATTGGATATCTCAGAACTATCTTTACCATAGCCATCGCCAGTATATTGATCTAAGAAAATAGTTTTATCTTGAATTACTTTTTCGTCAACTTCGGTCATATATTCTCTAATACTATCAAGCACTACATCTCGACCTCTTGGATTTTTTCTAGCTATACTTATACCGATGATTTTTCGATTATCACCATTTCTTATTTGCCCACATACTAACCCTGCATGTGTAGTTCCTGTTCCAGATGCAAAGAAAATATAGTCGAAAAACACATCATTTTCTTTCTCATATTCTTTTATTTCTTCATAACAATCAACATATGCTTGCGTACCAATATTCCCATGTCCACCGCCAGGAATAAAATATGGTTTACAACTTTGTTCTCTTAATATTTGCAATGTTTCTTCTATAGTATCGTGAACTTTTTCTACAGGCACTGTAATAATTTCTGCCCCAAACATTTCCATAAATCGACTATTATATGTGACATCCGAAACTTCTTGCGGACCAATAATGTAGCACTTCATACCTCTTTCGACTGCCATATTAGCTATAATACGACAATGGTTTGAATGACTACTGCCATATGTAACAACACAGTCATAATTACCCTTATCAATGTCTTCAAAAAAGAGAAAACCTTTTCTCGCTTTATTGCCTCCAAAAGAATAAGGTACTAAATCATCTCTTTTAACATATAAATTTTTTTCAATTTGTTGAATCGGTGTATTCCACATAGTTATTCTTCCTTTAAATAGTCATTTTTGAGAAGACCATAAATATAACGATCAGCATACTTGCCATGTGAGATAATATCGTTACGTACGCATCCTTCTTTGATGAATCCTAACTTTTCAAACAATCTCTGTGCAGGTATATTCTCTATTTCTGTATAGAGATAAATGCGATTTAAACCTAGTTCTTTAAAAGCATAATCTAATAAAATCTTACTAGCCTTTGTTGATATTCCTTTTCCTTTTAGCGATGTCTCCCCCATTGCAATGTAATATTCCGCTTTACTATTTTTCTGATCAATTGATAGGAGTCCAATAGTTCCGCAAGGAATACCATCAGCTTCAATTACAGCATCATAACGATCTGTTCGCCCTATATTAGAGTCAAACCATCTTTGAGTTTTTTCTATTTCTAAAGGAATATCATAATGAAGAAATCTGTTATTCTGAGGATTATTAATCCATTCAACCTTATTTGGAATATCATTTCTTTCAAACTTTCTAATATGAACTAACATTTTGTATTTCTTCCTCTCGCATCATCTAAACGTCCAACTTTAATTTGACTCCCAACCTGTATATCAGAGCGCTTTAACACTTTCCCAACAGTCATAAAAATTACTTTTACATCAAACGAAAAAGAAACATTATTAACATATTCTAAATCGTACTCAAAACGTTGTTCCCAACTATCTATTGCATTTCGACCATTTATCTGTGCCCACCCAGATAGTCCTGGTCTAACATCATGTCTATGATGTTCTCTTTCACTATAATAAGGAAGATATTCAACTAAAAGAGGTCTTGGTCCAATGATTGACATATCACCTTTTAAAATATTTATTACTTCAGGGAGTTCATCCATAGATGTAGATCTAAGAATTCTTCCGAATTTAGTAAGTCTTTTATCATCCGAAAGAAGATTACCATCTTCATCTTTTTCATCCGTCATTGATCGAAATTTATAAAGATAGAATGTTTTTTCCTTTCCTGTTTTAGGATTGATTTTCCCTGGTCTAGCTTGTTTAAAAATAATCGGACTACCTAGCTTCACACGCACTAGAATAGCAATAATTAGAAATAACCACCAAAAAACTATAATTGCGAGTAGAGCACAAATAATATCTAACAATCTCTTAAAAAATCTGTTATATATTCCATTTTTTCCCTTAAACATTTATATAACTCCCTACTCAAAACAACTTCTAATCACTTCAATAATTCTATCCTGCTCATCAGGAGTCATCTTGTTATCACTAGGTAGACATAAACCTCTATTAAAGATATCCATACCAATATCAGCTACACTACCTTCTATATAGGCATTAGATCTAGCTCTACCATTACCATCTCTTCCTACAAATGGATTCAAACGATAGATAGGCTGCATATGCATAGGCTTCCATATAGGTCGTCCTTCTGCATTAATAGAAGCGATAGCTTCTAGTATTTCAGTAGGACAAGTCTTTCCATGTTCCTTTACATAACATACATCCTGTTCTCCTCTTACCTGTTTACACATTGCTTCTTCATCAATGATTAAACATGATAACCAGTAGTTAGGTTCACTATTTTTTAGATCTACAGGATTCATAGATACAGGTAATCCTTTAAAACCTTCTTTATATCTTTCATAGATTGCTTTCTTCTGTGCAATATGTTCATCTAGATATGGTAACTGTCCTCTTACTACACCAGCTACTACATTACTCATACGATAGTTATATCCTAGTTCTTCGTGCTGATACCAAGCTGCATTCTCTCTAGCCTGTGTAGACCATTTACGTACTTTATTAGCTGCTTCTTCATCATCTGTTAAGAAACATCCACCAGCACTACCTGTAATGATCTTATTACCATTAAATGAGATAGTATTAAACTTACCAAATGTACCTGTTTCTACACCTTTATATGTAGCACCCATAGATTCTGCTGCATCTTCTACTAAGATTGCATTATGTCTATTAATGATTTCATTTAATTCATCAATCTTACCTGGTGTACCATATAGATGTGCTATTACTACTACCTTAGTATCTGGATATAATTCAAAAGCTTTTTCTAAAGCTACTGGATCCATATTCCAAGTATCATATTCAGTATCAATGAATACTGGTTCTCCACCTTCATATACAATAGGATTTACCGTTGCATCAAAAGTCATATCAGAACAGAATACTTTCTTACCTTCTAATGCACCATGTCCTACCTTAGGCATACCATATGCAGCTAGACCAGCTAGTTTCATAGACAAGTGTAAAGATGCAGTACCACATGATAAAGCAACTGCATGTTTACAACCCATATACTCACAAACCATTCTTTCTACTTCATTAATATTCTTACCTACAGTAGACATCCAGTTTGTTTCATATGCTTCCTTAACATATTCAATTTCTGGTCCATGCATAGTAGGACTGCTTAACCATACTTTTGATTCAAACTTTTCAAATTTATTCTTCTCATTAAACATGATTTATTCTCCCTTCTTATCTTCTAAATACAGCACTGTTCCCTGATTAGTAACTGTATTTTTATCGACAATGCTTGTTGACTTCACAATAGTTCCTGATCTTAATGTGCTACCTTCACCTATGAAGCAGTTGGGTTCTGTTACAGTTCCTGCACCAACTACTACTGATGAACCTATAGTTGTTTGACAGCCTATAACTGCACGTGGTTCTACAATGGAACCAGGCAATAAGCTTGATGATGGAGAGATAGTAGAATCCTTATGGAATAAGACTGGAATGTTGAATAGTTCTTCTAGTCTCTTATTCCACATCAATCTTTCTTCTCCATCATCACAAGCAGCTATTGCACAGTTGTATTCAGGATAGAAGCTTGGTAATTCATCTAATCTTCCTATTGCATCTTGTCTATCGTTATCTACAAAAGAAATCTTCTCAAAGCATTCCATAGACTCTGCAATCTCTTTTACATAGTCTCCATATCTCTTTGAGGCTACAATTAGTAATTTATTTCCCATTTCATCACACTCCTTAGTACATTATTCTCATGTTACTTTGAGCATCTTTATTCCATGGGTTACTCAAATCCCAGATAAAACCTATTTCATCCAGTTTCTCTTTATGTTCTGATGGCATCTTACCTAGCTTATAGTTTCTTCTTTGACGAATGATCCAGTCAGAGAGCTTCTTTCCACTAGAAGTAAGATAGCCCATTGGAATATTGAGATTTCCAAACTTAAGATAGTACTTCTTAGCTTCTTCATACATGGACCACCAGCGATTGTCTTTTCTTCCAACTTCTTCCATAGGCAGTGTTTTCAACATCTCTTTCTGCCCATGAGTAAGTTTTCCTTCTTGCATAGCTTTCTTCTGTGAAACAATCCACTTACCAAGCCATACACCTTGGACAACTTCTTTTTGAGATATATTGATAGTTCCATGTTCTTCATAATATTGTTTAACTAATTTAAAACGAGATTCCCAATTATCTGGATTCCAATTCATACCTACATCTGTAAGTCGCTTAATACGATCTTCAGAAATCTTATTATTCTTATAAAGACTTCTTTGTCTTTGAATCCATATACCTAAGGGAAAATCTGTTTTAGTTCTATAGTTCTTAGGAACACTTAAGTTTCCATATTCTTCTGAATAGTTCTTAGCTTCAATAAATCCGTTTTCCCAGACACGATCTACTCTATCCATCCAGTCCATACCAATTGAATCTAATTTTTTGATTTGTTCATCAGTTAAAGAATTACTTTTATAAAGCTGCCTTTGTCTTAATATCCAATTTCCAAGATGCTTCCCATCTTTTGATTTAAAGTTAGTAGGAACATCTAGATTTCCATGCGCTAAATAATATTCTTTAGCTAATCTGAAATTCTGTTCCCAAAAATAATCTAATGAATCCCAAATCATTCCTATAGAATCTAACTTTTGTATTTGATCTTCAGTTAGTTTTCCAACTATAGTACCTTTACGAATAGCTTTCTGATTATTAAGCCAACTACCTAATGCATAACCTTCTTCAGTAATGTATCTTGCAGGCACTTCTAAGTTTCCATTCTCTTGGTAGTACTGTTTAGCACTTGCATAATACATATCCCATGTTGCAGTTAATGCATCATTGAGTTTTTCAAATAGTTCTCTACAGTTTCTTACTTCATCAATAACCTTAAATTTTTCATAGATAATTTGATCTGCTTCTCCTAGAGAACGATAATAGGAAGTAGCTACTTGCATTTCCTCTTTAATAGAATCAATGCTATAGATGTTTTCAATGTTTAGTACGATATCAAAGATGACTGCATTTGTTTTCTTGCTTGCAGACAGTGCTCTACCAATCTGCTGTTTATATACGATTGGTGAGACTGTTGGTCTTAATAGAATGACTCCACTTATATCATCAACATGGATGCCTTCATTTAATGCATCTATACAATAAAGAAGTCGTAGATGATTATTATCATTATCTGCTTTGAAGTCCTTAAATGCTTTATCTGCTCCTGGATCACTAGAATATACAGAATACATATGCGGTTCTTTATCTACCTTAGAAAACCATTCTGTATGTTTCATCATCTGATCCATATGTTCTTTATTGGAACAGAACACTATGTATTTACCATGTGAATCAGTCATGTGTTTTTTGAATATGACATCTAATCCTTCAGCTTTTTCTAATGTTCTTCTTAACTCATCTAAGCATTTTTCAGCATTGTCTCTAGCTACTTTACTTTTTGTTTTCTTTACTCTTCTTTCATACTTTTCTAATGTATTCTGATAGTAATACATTGATAATACATATTTAGGTGGATTCAATATTCCACGTACTATTGCTTCACCTAAACTCATTTGAGAAGCTATATTTCCATAAAAAAGCTCCTGTGCCATATCTCTTTGGTTATCTAGATAACGGATATTTGTAGCTGATAAACCTAAGACAGGAATATCTGAATAAGTAAATAGAAGTTGTTCTACACCCTTTTGCCAATATGTAGCTCCAGCACGATGATATTCATCAAGAACAATATAGTCAGGATGTATTGCTTGTATCTCTTCTTTACTCATACCCATGAGCTTGGCATAAGTAAAGAAGACAATATTATTAGGTTTGAAACCATTAGTTGCTTGATATAAATTCTCTAGCTGGGTAGAGAAAATATATTCAGAAGGAGATAACCAACAGATTGTCTGGTCAGGATGATCTTCGCATAGTTTAAATGCGATGAATGATTTACCTGTACCTGTTGGGTGAACAATGGCTGCTTTTTTAGTATCTTCAAGCATAGTAACTGCTAAGTTATATGCTTTTTGGTTATGAGAATACAGCTTAATCATTGTCTAATCCCCCCTCTTCTTTTTGTATGTAATAGTGGTGAATATAAACAAATTCTGTAAATTAACATCTGGTTCACAAGGTATACTATTGGCGCAAAAATAATATTCATAACTAATGTGGGAATAAATCTCATTGTTGTAAACTGAATGATACCAATATAAGTAGAACGTGAAATAAGCATCAGCCAATATACTACAAATTCCTTAAACGTAATGATAAGACCTGCATACACTACTGATTCAAGGCATGTAATGTTGTCATTTCTATAAATATATGTTCTTACAAAAGTAATAGCACAATAAATGAGAATATAGACCATTAATGAATCTGAATAACATACACTATAATAAAGACCGCATGCAGCACCAAAGAAAAATCTTTCAGATTTATCATGAATTGTAACAGTTAATAATGAAAACATCAACAGCCCAATACAGGGAACAAATGTAAGACCAGAACGATTGATATTAGTTGGAATAAAGAAATTAATCACACTATCAATCAAATAACATACAAACATAATCAGGAAATTCTTGATGATCTGATTACTCTTCATATTAATTAACCCTCTGCACAACTGCTACATAGTTTAATTTATCATAGTTTACAGATGGCTTTACAGTAATATATTTACCACTCGCATCATTGCCAGCATTAAATCCTACCACTTTGCCTACTAAGATACCTCTAGGAGACTTTCCTTTTCCTCCTAATCCACTAGTAGTTACATTTAATCCCTTTTGAATCTTATCCACTGTAGATAATAAAGAAACTTTATAAGTTCCAGATTTTACATTATAGCTATTTAATAAACCATAATATGTATTATCACCATCCACAATCATTACAGGAAGCTGAATACTGTTATTTTCTGAACAAAGCAATGTCACAGTAGAAGAGATAGTACCTACTTTAGTAACTGTCCCAATCATTCCTTTAGAAGTAATCACAGCCATTCCTTTTTTGATCTGAGAATTACTTCCCATGTCAATCTTCACCTGGTTACTCCATGATTCAGCATCTCTTTCAATAATTGTTGTATATTTCACTTTATAGTCAGTAGGTAAAGATTCAATATTTGTGATTTTCTTCATTTCTGACAATTCATTTGATAATACTTCATTCATTGCAAGCTCACTTGCATAATTGTCAAGAGAACGCTTTAATTTCTTATTTTCACGATAAACAAGCTTTAGATCATGATACTCAGTAAAGACATTCTTTACATACTTTATTGGTGCCTTAACAATATAATATTCAGCATTCGCAACTGTATCCTGAAATACACTTGAAAACGGTAATTCAGTAATACCTGAAACAAGAGCATAAACAGATGTAATAATCAATACTATAGTAATGATGATCATCCTTCTTGTATGCTTGTTTTTCTTCTTTTTATACAATGACATCACCTCGGTGAATACATTATAATATCTCTTTTTGAAAAATGCAATCATAAGGAAAAACAGTTATAAGATTGAAGAATAGACCTTCTCTGCCTTAAAGCTATAATATTGCTTTCTACCAATAATAATATGATCTATAATATCCACATTCATCATCTTTCCTAAATCTACCAGCTTCTGTGTCATACTAATATCCTCACTTGATGGATGCGCATCACCTGAAGGATGATTATGAACACAGATGATACTGACACCATTAAAAGCGAGGGCTTCTCTAAATATTTCTCTTGCTGATACTATGGACATATTAACACTACCTATAAATAATGTTTTTTCAGCAATTAAACGATTATGATTATCTAAAATCATAATGAGAAAATGTTCCTGTGATAAACAAGACATCTTCGTTTCTAAATGATAATAGACTTTCGCTGGATTATCATACACTTCATTTATATTTGTATGAATATTAATTCTCTTAGAGAATTCTAATGCTGCCATAATTCCTATGGCCTTGGCTTTATTAATTCCTTTAAAAGATAATAATTTAGAAAACGTAATAGTGTGAAATCCATTCATTCCATGTATTTCTCTTAGTATTGCATAGGATAAATCTAAAACCGACTGTTCTTTGCTGCCAGTTCTTAATAATAACGCAAGAAGCTCTTCATCTGTTAAAGATTCAATACCATTCAAGAGTGCTTTTTCTCTAGGTTGAGAAGACTGTTCAAGTCCCTTGATCACAAATATTTCCCTCCCTAAATAATTGATTATTCCTTTTGGATTAGTAAATACAAAGCATTCAACCGATTAATATATCATATAAGCTATTAATTTAAATTTCTTCTCTGTAATCTCAGCATAATTCCATAGATTCTACATTTTCTTTTTAGTTTCTTTTTGAATTCAACATTCTTTCTAGATACAGTTGTATTATTAGATATCTTCAATTCCTCTACCACAACACAAGTTGGACAGCTTTTCACTATTTCACTAATACACTTATTAATATAATCAGAGTAGATATTATCAATCCTATTAAGTATTTTTTGTATCCTTTCCTGATTCTTTTTACTGTTATTTGAATTATCTTGTTTTCTTAAAAGACTGATTTTTTCTTTATACAAACGTCTTTCTAAATGCTTGATTCTTTCTATTTTATCAGTTCTTTGCGTGCTTGCCCCATTAACTACAAATTCAAACTTATTTAGATTCAGTCTCACCTTTAACTCATTATTGTAAGACTGTATTGAACTAACTTCACTCGTATTCAACATATTTCACCTTCCTTACAAATAAGGGTGCATTTCGCACCCTTCTCTTCCTAATTTCCCCATTCTAATGTAATAAGACGACCTAATCTGAGACGACCTTTAGCTGATCTAAGTAATCTTAATCCTGCAATACCTAAAAGTGCATACACTATATAAGTCAACGCACTTCCACCACTGATCTGCTCCTGTCTTTCTACGGATAACTCGTACATATTTACTCCTTTCTGCTCCCTCACTATATCTATACGCCATATATTATCTATTTACTCAACATTTTTTCTATTTCATCATTATTATACGACCAAATCTAAGATATCCACGTGATGCTCTCAATAACTTAACTCCTGCAATACCTAAAAGTGCATATACTATATAAGTCAATGCACTTCCACCAGTGATCTGCTCTTGTCTTTCTCTAGATAATTCGTACATATTTGCTCCTTTCTGCCCCCTCTACTTTATCTATACTCAAAAAAATGTCTAATTACTAAAAAAATCCCCAAATAAATGGGGATTTGAATTAATTCATTTTTGCAAGTTTTTCTTTTGCTGCAGCATATTTAGAACGATAATCTTCAAGTTTTGCTTTTTCTGCTTCAACTTTTGCAGCAGGTGCTTTAGATGTGAAATTAGGGTTAGATAACATACCTTCACCACGCTTGATTTCACCTTCAAGCTTCTTGATTTCCTTTTCAACCTTTGCTTTTTCAGCTTCCATATCAATATACTGACCTAAGTCAATATTAAGTGTATTACCACCCTTGATAACTTCAGTCGCATTATTCTTGCTTGCTGGTACATTATAGCCAACACAAGTTGCATTGACTAATTTACTGACATAAGGTGCAATTTCCTTTAATAATGCTTCAAGATCATCCTGCTTAGTAGTAATAGTATAATCGACTTCAATGCTATTCTTGATTACATAAGTATGTCTGATTTCTCTTACGCCCTTGATAATATCAATTAGGTAAGCAAACTGATCATTGATTGTATCATTATCGTATTCTGGATTTACTTCTGGCCACTTAGAAATAACGATAGATTCTTCGTTATGTGGGATAGCCTGATAGATTTCTTCAGTTACGAATGGCATGATTGGGTGTAATAATCTAACAATAGTATTTAATACATATACTAATGTATTTAATGCAGATTTCTTAGCAACTTCATCATCGCCAGTTAAATGAAGTTTAGATAATTCGATATACCATGAACAGAAATCATCCCAGATAAAACGATATAATTCAGTTCCAACATTAATGAATTCGAATTTATCCATGTTTTCATCAACGCTTCTGATTACTTCATTTAATCTATTTAAGATCCACTTATCTGCTAAGTTAAGTGTTGCATAATCTAATTCTTCTAACTGCTGATCTTCATCAATGTTCATTAATACATAACGTGCACTGTTCCAGATCTTATTAATGAAGTTCCAAGTAGATTTTAATTTAGCTGGTACATAACGCATATCAGCTCCTGGTGAAGAGTTATTTAATAAGAACCATCTTAATGAGTCAGCTCCATATTCATCAATAACATCCATTGGGTCAACACCATTACCTAAAGACTTAGACATCTTACGACCCTGTTCATCTCTAATTAAACCATGAATTAAAACATTCTTGAAAGGTCTTCTACCAGTAAATTCAATAGACTGGAACATCATACGACTTACCCAGAAGAAGATAATGTCATAACCTGTTACTAATGTATCAGTTGGGAAGTATCTCTTAAACATAGGATCTTCTGTATTAGGCCAGCCCATAGTTGAGAATGGCCATAAAGCACTTGAGAACCATGTATCAAGAACATCTTCATCCTGAGTCCAGTTTTCAATATCTTCAGGAGCTTCTCTTCCTACATATAATTCACCTGTTTCATTGTTGTACCATGCAGGAATACGATGTCCCCACCATACCTGACGTGAAATACACCAGTCTTCAATGTTGTTCATCCAGTTAGAGAATGTCTTTTCAAATCTTTCTGGAACGAAATCTACTCTATCATCAGTTTCCTGATTCTTTAATGCATTTTCAGCTAATGGCTTCATCTTGACAAACCACTGCTTAGATAAATAAGGTTCTACAATCGCATGAGAACGTTCTGAGTGACCTACTGAATGGACAATAGTTTCAATATGATCAACAACACCTGCTGCTTCAAAATCCTTTAATAAAGCTTCACGGCATTCAAAACGGTCCATACCTTTATATTTGCCAGCTAAATCATTCATAGTACCATCTTCATTCATACACTTAGGCATTGGAAGATTATACTTCTTAGCAAGCTGGAAGTCATTTGGGTCATGAGCTGGTGTACATTTCATAACGGCTGTACCAAAATCAAGATCAATATAGCTATCAGCCATGATTGGTAACTCATCACCGTTGGCTGGGTTAATAGCCTTCATTCCAACATATTTCTTATATCTTTCATCATCAGGATGAACAAAGATTGCCTGATCAGCAAACATTGTTTCTGGACGTGTAGTGGCAATCACTAAAATATCATCAGAACCAACGATATGATAATTGAAGTAATACATATGACCTTCAATATCTTCGTGATATACTTCGATATTTGATAAAGCAGTTCTTTGTACTGGGTCCCAGTTGATGATCTTTTCACCCTGGTAGATTAAGCCCTTTTCATACAATCTAACAAATACTTCTTTAACAGCATCTGATAAACCTTCATCAAAAGTAAATCTTTCCTTAGAATAATCAAGTGATAATCCCAATTTAGCCCACTGTGCACGAATAATTTCTGCATATTCTTCTTTCCATTCCCAGATCTTATCAACAAGTTTTTCTCTTCCTAGATCATAACGAGAAATACCCTGTTCTCTAAGTCTTGCTTCTACCTTAGCCTGAGTTGCAAGTCCAGCATGGTCCATACCTGGCAACCATAATGCATCATACCCCTGCATTCTCTTATAACGGATAATCATGTCCTGCATAGTTGTATCCCAAGCATGACCTAAATGTAATTTACCAGTTACATTTGGCGGTGGAATAACAATACTATAAGGCTTCTTTGTTAAATCACCAGCCTTAAAATATTCCTTGTCTAACCACTGCTGATATTTACCTTTTTCTACAGCTAAATGGTCATATTTAGTCGGTAACTCTTTCTTCATTCTGTTCGTCCCCCTCGATAAATGATTCTTTATGTTCTCTAATATATTTAGTTAGTTTAGGCATGAAATCCGTACCTGCAATCATAGTGATATATTCATGTGTGAAGTCTGAGAAATTATAAGAAGAATAATCACCCATATCTTCGTCTTCTTCACCGTTTTCCATGATTTCATTTAATCTCTTTGCACTCTTTACTAATTCAGCAATCTGTGGTTCACGGACATTATTGAAATAAGTTTCTAATTCATCCGCATATACTGAATAGGCAGGTGTTTCAAAAAAAGAGCGAATAGTTTTAGTAGTACTTACACATTCATTTAACTGACTGATACCATAGACAGTTTTTTCTTCCATATTTAACTTATCTAGGAAGTTTTCATCTTCATCTTCTAAATCTCCAATACGCGCAACAATTAGATTCACTAAATCTTGATCACTGCAGGCATCAAACTTTTCTGATGTAAAATGCTTGTTTTCTTCTTTAAAATCTGCAAAACGTAATGCTTCTTCCATCTGTTTGTCTTTAATGGATTTTCTCTTTTTATAATAGAAATAAGCTAATGTGATTACAAATAGAGCAAAAGCCACTAATATCGGTGTTCTGTATTTCATAGTTCCTCCTTGAAAATAAAAAAGAGCATGTGCATAAGGACGACTGTATCGTGGTACCACCTTATTTCACATACTCTGTATGTCTCTTTACTTTAACGCAGTATTACGTATCTGGCTACTTTATTCACCAAATATGCTCCAAGGCTACCTTCCAGTCTTCACTCTCCTCTTTCACACCACCCAAGAGGTCTCTTTAAGAAGAATAACTGTACTCCTCCTCTTCAACGCTTGCTATTATTCTACCAAAGGCATAGTCCAAAGTCAATGAACTTATTTACCTAGATATTCTAAAGCCTGTTCTAGTACTGAGTCACCATTCATCATACCGTAGTCCTTCATACCAATCATATAAACTGGAATAGAGCCAACAGTTTCTTGAATTTCATCCTTTGCATAGCGAACCTGTGGGCCTAGAAATATAATATCAGCCTCTACATCTTTTAAATCTGTATTTTCAGCATTCACTGCCCAAATTTTGGCTTCTACATTCTGTTTAGTTGCTGCTCTTTTCATCTTTTCTACAAGCAGGCTTGTACTCATCCCTGATGCACAGCATAATAAAATCTTAATCATCAAAAAACTCCCTTCTTGCGACACATTATATACTAAAACAAGACATTTGTGAAGAAAGAAAAAAGAGAGATTTATCATCTCTCTTCGCATAGTTCTAAGATACAATCCCAGACTTCTCTGACGCCTTTTTTCTTTAAACTAGAAAAACGTACAAAGTGGTCATTCGGATCAAAATCCAATGTTTCTTTAATAAGCTTCTCATTCTTAACAAGTTCATTACGTTTAAGCTTATCTTCTTTCGTTGCGACAACAATAACTGGAATACCAAAATGTTTCGCATAGTCATACATTGTTACATCATCATCTTTTGGTTTATGACGATAATCTACAATTAGAATCATCGCTCTAAGATTCTTTCTATTACGTAAGTAATTGTCAATCATTTCTGAGAACTGCTCTAACATCTTCTTTGGCACTTTCGCATAGCCATATCCTGGCACATCTACAAGTCTTAATTCATCATTAATATTGAAGAAATTAAGAGTACGCGTCTTACCAGGAGTCGAACTCACTTTCGCAAGCCCCTGTACATTGGTTACTGTATTAATAAAACTTGACTTCCCTACATTTGAACGTCCAGCCATGACTACTTCAGGTAATGATTCATCTGGCCATTGACTTGGCCAGGCTGCACATAACATGAATTCGGCTTTTTTAATCGTATACATACTACTTTACCAACGCATTTTCTAAAACAGTATCAATATGATCTGCTGTGATGATAGTTAAATCTTTTCTTACTGATTCTGGAATATCATCAATATCCTTGGCATTATCCTTAGGAATAATGATTGTATGAATGCCAGAACGATGTGCTGAAATTGATTTTTCTTTTAAGCCACCAATTGGTAATACATTACCAGTTAATGTCACTTCACCTGTCATAGCGACATCATCACGTACAGGTTTTTGTGTAAAGGATGAATAAATAGCAGTTGTTAAAGTGACACCAGCACTTGGTCCATCCTTCTTCACTGCACCTTCAGGTACATGAATATGAATATCCTGCTTATCAAAATCAATATCCTTCAAGCTATACTTATCAGCATGAGCCTTCAAATAGTCTAAAGCAATTGATGCAGATTCCTTCATGACATCACCAAGCTGACCAGTCACGATAAATTTACCGCTGCCTTTAAAGTGGTTCACTTCAATTGGAAGAATATCGCCACCAAACTGAGTCCATGCTAAACCAGTTACAACACCTACCTGAGGCTTTGGCTGTTTCTTTGTATGATCAAATGGTGCTTTACCTAATAATTCTTCTAAATCTCCAACTTCTACAACAACATGATCAGTTGTCTTTTTAAGAATCTTTAATACTGCTTTTCTACAGATTGCCGCAATAAGTCTTTCTAGCTGACGGACACCCGCTTCACGTGTATAGTGTCTAATCATATACATAATAGCTTCATCAGTAATAGTTAACTGTTCATCAGTTAAACCATGATTCTTAAGTTCTTTCTTTATCAAATGATCTTTCGCAATCATCTGTTTTTCTTGTTCAGTATATGAAGATAATTCAATGATTTCTAATCTATCACGTAGTGGTCCAGGAATTCCTCCTAAATCATTTGCAGTCGCAATAAATAAGACCTGTGATAAATCATATGGTTCTTCAATGTAGTTATCTGAGAACATAGAATTCTGCTCAGGGTCTAATACTTCAAGCATCGCACTTGTAGGATCACCCTTATAATCACTTGCCATCTTATCAATTTCATCAAGTAAGAAGACAGGGTTCATAACACCTGCTTTTTTCATACCCTGAATAATTCTACCTGGCATTGAACCTAAATAAGTTCTACGATGTCCTCTAATTTCTGATTCATCAGTGACACCACCTAAAGAAATCTTCACAAACTTACGATCTAATGCATGTGCAATAGATTTAGAAATAGAAGTCTTACCAACACCTGGTGGACCCACTAAACAGATGATAGGTGCCTTTAAAGACTGAGTCATCTGTTTTACAGCAAGCTGTTCTACAATTCTTTCTTTAGGTTTCTTTAAACCAAAATGGTCTTCATCAAGAATTTGTTCTACCTTAGTTATATCCTGATTATCTTCAGTCATTTCAAACCAAGGAAGCTTAGTCATCCAATCAAGATAAGTACGAACGACATTGGCTTCTGGTGAAGTAGAAGGCATCATTTCATAACGTGCTAACTCTTCAGTCAACTTATCTTTAACATTCTGTGGATAAGGATTATCTTTGATCATAGAGCGGAATCTCTCAACTTCATCCTCACCATTAGGTGTATCACCTAATTCTTCTTTAATCGCTTTAAGCTTTTCTCTTAAATAGAATTCTTTCTGGTTTTCATCAATACTCTTCTTGACACGATTATTGATAGAATTTTCAATTTCATTAATTGCCTTTTCTTTCTGCATAGATGCAAGAACTAATAAAAGACGTTTATTAACATCAGGCTCAGCAAGAATCTTTTCTCTTTCAACAAGTTCAGAGTTAATATAATGACCGATAGTATCAGCAAGTTCACTTGCTGATAAGCCCTGAGTAATATTTGCAATCAATTCTCTAGGTAAAAGCTGACTTGCTCCATTCATTGACTGCATCTGTTCAGTAATTCTACGTACTAAAGCAATTTCTTCATTTTGATCACCATGGATATCTTCTAAATAGCGTACCTTTGCATAATAGCATTCACCTTCAGTATAAAGTGATTCTAATTCAACACGCTTTTCACCTACTACTGTAAGTTTGATAGTACCATGATTATCTTTTTTAATACGCTTTGTAATCTTACAAAGTGTGGCATGGTGGTAAACCATATCAAAATTGATTTCTTCTTCTAAAGGATGGATCTGTGATACTAATACAATATTAGAATCATGCTGACTTACAGACAAATCCATTGCATTTAAGGAAAATGTACGTCCTACATCTAAAGACAATTCATGTCCTGGAAATACAAGCATACCGCGCGTACAAATAACAGGAAGATCAACTGTTACATTTAAATTTTCCATAACCTATTTCTCCTTTCTTAGAAAAAATAAGACGCGTAGGCGTCTTATTTCACATTATCTTTAATTAACTGAAGAGCCTTTCTGTGAGTTAAATCACCCTTTACTACATATTCCTGACCACCAAGAACCTTCTTAACTTCTTCAAGTGGCATGTTGTAGTATGTAGCGATTTCTTTCATTTCATCTTCCATTTCTGCATCAGTCACTTCAATGTTTTCTGCCTTAACGATCTGATCAAGGATTAAGTTTAACTTAACTCTTTCTTCAGCCTGATCCCTAACATCAGCCTTGATATCATCCATTGTCTTACCAGTCATCTGAGTGTATAATTCAATGTTTAATCCCTGCTGAGATAAGTTCTGGTTGATTTCGTTAATGATGTTCATTACTTCGCTATCAACCATTGCATCTGGTACATCGATTGTATTATTAGCAACAACAGCCTTAATTACTTCTTCATTGAACTTGTTTTCAGCTTCAGCCTTCTTCATAGTTCTGATCTGATCTTTAATCTTTTCCTGTAACTGTTCTAATGTTTCAACACCTTCGATGTTAACATCTTTTGCTAATTCATCATCAATTTCAGGTAAAACCTTTGCTTTGATTTCATGAACTTTAACCTTGAATACTACTTCAGCACCTGCTAAATCAGCTGCATGATATTCTTCAGGGAAAGTTAAGTTGATTTCTTTTTCTTCACCAGCAGTCATACCAACTAGACCTTCTTCAAATCCAGGGATGAATGAGTGAGAACCGATTTCAAGTGAATAGTTTTCTGCTTTTCCGCCTTCAAAAGCAACACCATCTTTGAAACCTTCATAATCGATAACAGCTGTATCGCCTTCTTCAACTGTTCCTTCTTCTTTAACTACTAATTCAGCGAACTGCTTCTGGTAGTCATTTAATCTTTCTTCAACATCTTTCTTAGTTACTCTTACCTGAGTCTTCTTAACTTCTAATCCTTTGTATTCACCTAATTCGAATTCAGGTTTAACTGGACAAGTGAAAGTTACTTCTAATTCAGTTTCAGTAGACTTAACAATGTTTGCAGTTGGCTGAGCAACTGGAGTCACATTGTTGTCAACGAAGATCTTCGCATAGTTTTCGCTTAAGATTTCTTCAACAGCCTGTTCTCTTAATGCCTTAGCACCAATCTTAGCTTTGATTAAATTCTTTGGAGCATGTCCCTTTCTGAAACCATCTAACTTAACTGAACCAGCTAACTTATTTAAAGCCTTTTCCTGAGCAGCTGCCCATTCTTCTGTATCGAAAACGGCTTTGATTTCAACCATTGATTTCTCAAGTTTTTTAACTTCTGTATTCATTTCTTAATCTCCTTTACTATTTGCAATTGCTATTATACATGAAAGATTCAAGCAATGCAACAATTTAACACTCTAATTGTTTGAGTGCTAATATTTCTTTTTCTACGTCTGATAAATCGCAATTGTAATCAATTTCGATATCAGATGGATCGACTGGCATATTCTGTAAAGTCGCAACATAATAATGTATAGTTGCTGCAACTAGGTCACAGTCTTCTGGCATAATATCTTTAGGATAGAGAGTATAAAGATAATATTCCAAATAATCGAGACATTGTGAGAGAAGCGTAGGATTATCATCTTCTAATACTCTTGAAAGAGATTTACCAATCAATGTGTAACATTCTCTTTCTAATACTAAAGGACTATAAGAGCCATTAAAATAATATGTTTCATTACCTTTCACTACAGTGAATTCTTCATCCACCTGCTGATCAATCAGAATTTCCATAATAAGTGTCTTCGCAAAAGATGACTTATGAGAATTTTCTAAAAATCTTCCTACTTCAGGCATGATCATACGGATATTTAACTGCTGTAATTGATCAAGTGCCATATAAATTAAATCATCATTCACTTCATCTCTATCAAGCAGACGACCAATTTCCTGTGCAGACATAATGGTACTCTTGTTTTCTAGCTGGTAATTCTTTTCCTGCTTCATAAGAATAATTTCATCATAAACTGCATTGAATAAGTTTTCATACTGCTGAGGGATATAAGGCATGGATAATTCTTCAACAAGAATATTAATTGCCTGTTCATATTCTTCAAGTTCTTTTAAAGCATTTAAATATAAAGCAGTCACTTCATAATAAGTGTTATTGGCCTGCATTTTTGCAACGGCCCCTTCCTGCATACATCTTTGATAATCTTCTAATGCATTCAAGCATACAAGACGATAATATCTAGTCATCTCGTCATCCATATCTGTCAAACGACTTAATGCGACTTGATACTGGCCTTCTTCAATAAGTTCTTCTATCATTTTTGCCTCCTTGAGTTTCCATTTTATCAAAATTAGACTATCTGTCAACATAATTAAAAAACCTTACAAAATGTAAGGTTCTTGTCTTATTATTCATCACCAAATGATACGCCCATAGCCTTAGCAGCCTGAACAAGATCTCCATTAGGATCAACAAGCTTCTGTTTACCAAACTTCGCATCACCGATAACTTCTTCAAGTGAAGTATACTCCATGTTGCCACCCTTTAATGATACAACATTTCCAAATAATCCTTCATCAATCATAGAACATGCCTTATTGCCAAATCTAATAGATAAGATTCTGTCATAAGCATCAATATCACCACCACGGATAATATGACCTGGGTTAACAGAACGTACTTCATGATTAGGAATCACCTTTTCTAGATCATCAGCCACCTTTGCAGCAAGTCCAGAATAACGAATTGGGTCTGGTGAATCTTCTACAATCTTACCAATTGATTTTGTACCATCTGCATACTTAGCTCCTTCAGCTACCGCAATAACAGTATATGGAAGACCTGCTTCATCACGTTTCTTAACTGCTTTCGCAATGTTTTCAATAGTAAATGGAATTTCAGGAATCAATACAACACCTGCATTACCCGCAAGACCTGCATATAATGAAATCCATCCTGCTTCTCTTCCCATTAATTCACAGCAGATAACACGATGATGTGATTTTGCAGTTGTCTGAAGACGATCTATGAATTCAGTACCAACACTCATCGCACTGATGAAACCATATGTTAAATCTGTAGAAGTTAAATCATTATCCATAGTCTTTGGTACACCAATGACATTGACACCTTTTCTACTGAAATCTCTAGCACTTGTTAATGTACCATCGCCACCTAACACTACTAATACATCAACACCATCTTTCTTAAGATTTTCAACGCCTACATCACTGACGTCTTTTCTTACTTTTCCACCATTTCCATCATCTACAAGATAATCGAATAGGTTATCCTTATTAGAACTATAAAGAATAGTTCCGCCTTCCTTATATATATCCTCTACCTTGTCTACAGTTAATTCTACATAATTATTATTATACAATCCACGATAACCATATACAAAGCCAATGACTTCCCAATTATATTTTTCAATCGCAATCTTAGTGATTGTTCTGATTACCGCATTTAAGCCTGGACAATCTCCTCCGCCAGATAATAGCGCAATTTTTTTAACTTTTGAATTCATGATATTTCCTCCTTATGTAAATCCCACTCTCTATTATAAATTAAACTGATAGCGTTTTCAATATAAATATGAAGCGCTTACATATAGGTACTAAAAAAGAAGCCTATAATGGCTTCTTAGTCAAAGTTTCAATGACTTCTATTACATGCTTTACTGGGAGCCCAATGACGTTATCAATATCTCCCTGCACTTCTTCAATGAATTTTCCTGCAACACCCTGAATCGCATAAGCGCCAGCTTTACCCTTCCATTCATCAATAGAAAGATAATCATCAATCATATCACTGATATCCTTAAAGGTTACCTTTGTTTCATCTACAAATGTACAAACCTGATCTTTATAGAACACAGCCACTGATGTAAACACACTATGTGTATCATTACTTAATGATTTAAGAATTTCTCTTGCTTCATGAGCACTGTGAGCTTTACCAATAATCTTTCCATTATGATAGATTGTTGTATCCGCACTGATTACAACATCATTAGGATATTTCTCATGAATAGAAATACCTTTATCATATGCGAGTTTCTTAAGTCTTTCTTCTATTTCTAGAGAAGAATCAAGATATTCAGTAATAGAAGAGGCATCGATAATAAAATCAATGCCTTCTCTTTCAAGCAGTTCTTTTCGTCTAGGAGAAGTACTTGCAAGAATAACTTTCATTATTTCTTTTCCTGGGCAGGTGCATCATGTTTAACGATTGGTTTTGGTAATAATGCTTTTCTAGAAACATTCACACCCTTATCAGTAATCTGAGTCACTTTAACCTTTACTGTATCGCCAAGCTTGATTACATCGCTGACTTTATTTGTTCTATCCCAAGCAACATCTTTTACATGTAAGAATCCATTTGTACCAGGGAATAATTCAATAAATGCATACTTTTCTTCAACTCTTACAGCCTTACCATCAAAGATTTCGCCTACTTCAACTTTTCTAGTTAAATCCTTGATCATACCCATTGCATGGTCAATCGCTTCCTGAGAGTAATGATAGATAGTAACGTTACCTTCATCATCAATATCAATCTTAACATTATCACTTTCCGCAATAATCTTATTGATCATATCTCCACCCTTACCGATTACATCTTTAATCTGTTCAGGTTCAATCTTCATCATAGCAACCTTAGGAGCATATGGGCTTAAGTGATCTCTAGGTTCACTAATTGCTGACATCATGCAGTCCATGATCTGTCCTCTTGCAACCTTTGCCTGAGCTAATGCTTCCTGCAAGATTTCTTTAGTAATACCATCAATCTTGATATCCATCTGTAATGCACAGATACCGTTCTTTGTACCTGCAACCTTGAAGTCCATATCACCTAGATGGTCTTCCATACCCTGGATATCAGTTAAGATTGTATAATTTTCGCCTTTTTTAACAAGACCCATAGCTACACCAGCAACTGGATTACTAATTGGAACACCAGCAGCCATTAAAGCCATAGTTGATGCACAAATAGAAGCCTGTGAAGAAGAACCGTTAGATTCTAATACTTCAGCAACAACTCTGATTGTATATGGGAATTCTGTTTCAGAAGGAATAACCTGTCTTAAGGCTCTTTCGCCTAAAGCACCATGCCCGATTTCTCTTCTACCTGGAGAACCCATTCTTCCTGTTTCACCTACACAATATGGTGGGAAGTTATAATGATGCATGAAACGTTTTTGATCTTCCATTCCAAGACCATCAATCTTCTGTACTTCACCTAATGCACCTAGTGTACAAGCAGATAATACCTGAGTTTCACCACGAGTGAACATAGCAGAACCATGTACACGTGGTAATAAATCTACCTGTGCGTCTAATGGACGTACTTCATCTACTTTACGACCATCAGGTCTTACTTTTTCTTCAGTAATAAGACGTCTTACTTCTTCTTTTTCAAGATCACCAAGAACCATCTTAACCTGTTTAATTGTCTTATCATGTTCTTCAACAGTTGCATATTCTTTTTCTTCAAAAGATTCTACAACCTTAGCATCTAATTCATCAATAGCAGCATATCTTTCAAGCTTACCAGGAATAGAAATGGCTTTGATCATTTCTTCCTTAGCCATTGCTTCTACGCTAGACACAATATTTTCATCTAATGCAAATAGTGGAACATCAATCTTTTCCTTACCAACAGCTTCTACAATCTGTTCCTGGAAAGCAATTAATTCCTTAATCTTTTCATGACCGAACATCAATGCATTTAACATTGTTTCTTCGTCAACTTCTTTTGCATCAGCTTCAACCATGTTAATAGCATCCTTTGTACCTGCTACTTCAAGATTGATTTCACTTCTAGCCATATCTTCAGGTCCTGCGTTGACAGTAAACTCACCATCAATTAAACCTACGTTAACACCTGCAATTGGACCATTGAATGGAATATCAGAAATACATAATGCAATTGATGCACCAAGCATTGCTGCCATTTCTGGAGTTGCTTCCTGATCAACTGATAGTACAGTATTAACAACCTGTACTTCATTTCTGAAACCATCTGCGAATAATGGACGAATAGGTCTGTCAATCATTCTTGCAGTTAATGTACCATGTTCACTTGGACGGCCTTCACGTTTTAAGAATCCACCTGGAATCTTACCTACAGAATATAGTTTTTCTTCATAAGTTACTGTTAAAGGGAAAAAATCTACATCTTTTGGTTCTTTCCCAGCACATGCTGTAGAAAGAACAACTGTATCATCATATCTCACTAAACAAGAGCCGTTTGCCTGTTTAGCCATTTCACCGACTTCAACCTGGATTTTCTTACCATAGAAATCCATACTAAAAATTTGTTTTGCCATAAATTCACCTCATATTCCTCAAAATTATATCATAAATCAAGTATTACACAAACAATTATTTGATAGGGACATGAAAAAAAGCCCCATAGGGCTTTTATTTCTTATCTTCTTAATCCTAACTTATCAGTTAAAGCTGTATATCTGTCAAGATCTTCATTCTTAAGATACTTTAATAAGTCTCTTCTCTTACCGATCTTCTTTAAAAGACCTCTGTTAGAATGATTATCCTTTGGATGCTGTTTGAAGTGACCGTTTAACTTGTTGATATCAGCAGTTAATAATGCAATCTGAACTTCTGGAGAACCAGTATCCTTTTCTACGCGACCATATTCAGCCATGATCTTGGCTTTTTCTTCTTTAGTTAACATTATGTTTTCCTCCTAAAATATATTCTTCGCAATATCCAAGCTAGATGTAAGAGGTACAAATATCCTAGACATTGTTGCAAAACTTATTATACACTATTTTGATATAAAGTCAAATACTTTTTCATAACTTGACTTAAATATTTCTTGTCCTCTGTTAATTGTGTTTTTAGTCCTTCTAATCCATTAAAAACAGTTTCTTCACGCTTATATAAATAGAAAGTAATCTTTACTTCTTTACCATACACATCTTCATCAAAATCAAAGACGTTGACTTCTAATGAAAGACGTTTGACATCATTGAATGTAGGATTCATCCCAATATTCGCCATGCCTATATAATAGCGATGATTGATTTCAACAATTGTGCCATATACCCCTCGTTTAGGTAAGTATTTCATGCCATAATCAATATTCAATGTAGGAAAACCAATCAAGCGTCCTCTTTGTTTTCCATGAATGACTACACCCTTCACTTCATACGGTCTATCAAGCAAAGTATTGACTTCTTCAATCATTCCCTGATCCATCAGTTTCTTAATAAGAGTTGAAGATACTTTTTCTGTTTCATTATACATAACAGCGTCTTTCACAATAAGTTCAAATGACTGTTTTTTCAGATCATCTATATTACCGCTATTATGATTCCCAAAATGGAAATCATAGCCACATACAAGTCTTTTCAAAGGAAGCTTATTTAAATATTCATCAATAAATGCCTGTGGACTTAATGCTGCGACTTCCTTAGTAAAATGAATAACTAAAAGATAATCAATACCCATCTCTTCAAGAAGTTCTTTTTTTTCTTCTAAAGTGATAATTGATTGTCTCTTTTCACCCTTTAAGACACTTAAAGGATGCACATCAAAGCTCATGACAGCTGTTTTTGTTTCTCCTTTATATTTCAGTACTTCATTAATCAAAGACATATGACCAAGATGTAAACCATCAAAAAAGCCAATCGCAAGAGAAAGAGGTTCTTTTAAATTCACCTCTTCCATTTTTATGACCTTCATTAGAAAAGCCCCCTCAAGCTCTTTAAAGAACCTTTTCCATCTGGGCCATATATTGCAAGTAATTTACCTTCTTTTGAATAAACAGCTACATTATGATCTATATCACTCTTGATTTTCTGACCAGTCATGACAATTCTTTCATCTACGACAATAGAATCATAATAAGAGAATACTTCTTCTAACGGAATCACTGGTCCATTGTTTTCTTCAAGTTCTTCTAATGTTACTGCCTGATCAATAGTGAAATGCCCTGACTGATTTCTTACAAGTGCACTCATATGAGCAGGATAGCCTAAGGCCTTTCCAATATCTACGCATAAAGAACGGATATATGTTCCTTTAGAGCACTTAACATCTATAGTTATTTCATCATCATGTGCATCGACTAAATCAAGTTTATAAATAGTGATTGGTCTTTCTGGAACCTCTACTTCTATACCTTCTCTAGCATATTCATAGAGCTTCTTACCATTAATTTTAATAGCCGAATACATTGGAGGCTTCTGCAAGGAATCCCCTTTAAATGAAGATAATACTTCTTCTAGATTATCATAACCAGTAAAAGGCTTGGTTTCTAGAACCTTACCTTCCGAGTCATATGTATCTGTCGCACTGCCAAGTTTAAGTGTAGCACGATATTCTTTTTCTTCACTCATTAAGAACTGCATTGCTTTAGTGGCTTTATTAATTCCAACAACTAAAACACCTGTAGCCATAGGGTCAAGAGTCCCACAATGTCCTACTTTTCTAGTATGCATAATACGTCTCACACGATTAACGACATCATGACTTGTCACACCCTGTGGTTTATTAATTAAAATAATACCATCCATCTACTCACATCCTTCCTAAAAAAAGCAGACTATTGTCTGCTTAGATATGATTAATAACGAAGTACTTCTTCTTACCTCTTCTAATAACAGTCACCTTGCCGCCAAAAGCATTGTCTTTTGATACAACAAACTTTTCATCAGTTACCTTTTCACCATTTACAAGAACACTTCCACCTTTTACGAACTGTCTTGCTTCACGATTACTAGAAGCAGCACCTGCTTTTACTAATACATTTAAAATCTGTTCATCTTCAGTAACATCAATACTTGGAACACCATTGAAGCACTGCTTAACCTGTTCATAAGTCATGCTCTTGATATCACCACTGAACAATTTTTCAGAAATGCTGACAGCTTCTTCATAAGCATCTGCACCATGAATGAAAGTAATAACTTCTTTTGCAAGTGCTTTATGTGCTTTTCTTAAGTGTGGTTCATTCTTATTTGATTCTTCTAATGCTTCAATTTCTTCTTTAGATAAGAAAGTAAGGTATTTTAAGTAATCAATAACCTTGCTGTCTTCACTGTTGATGAAGAACTGATACATTTCATAAGGTGAAGTCTTTTCTCTGTCTAACCAGATTGCATTTCCTTCTGATTTACCAAACTTAGTACCATCACTCTTAGTAAGTAAAGGCATAGTGAATCCATATGCTTCATCACCAGTCTTCTTTCTAATTAATTCAATACCTGCAGTGATATTTCCCCACTGGTCCTGACCAGCAACCTGTAGATCACAGCCTTTATTTTCATGTAAGTAATAGAAGTCCATTGCCTGCATGATCATATAAGAGAATTCAGTAAAAGTAATACCTTCATCTAATCTTCTCTTGATAATATCCTTAGATAACATGTAGTTGATATTAAAATATTTACCATAATCTCTTAACCAGTCAATGAAATTTAAATCCTTAGACCAGTCTAAGTTATTGACTACTTCAAAACCGAATAAGTCTTCAGCCTGCTTCTTTAAGCAGTCGAAGTTATGCTGTACCTGTTCTTTTGTGATCATTGGTCTTTCAGTTGTTGGTTTTGGATCCCCAATCTGTCCAGTTGCACCACCGACTAAAAGAATTGGATGATGACCTGCATCCTTTAATCTCTTAGACATTAAGAAAGATGAGAAATGTCCAATATGTAAAGAATCCCCAGTTGGGTCAGTACCAATATAGAATGTCATTCCTCCAGCATTTAATTTGTCTTTTAAGTCTTCAGAACTTACATCTTTAATGAGGCCACGCCACACTAATTCATCATAAAATGTCATAATTTCCTCCTATAATATAAAAGAGAATCCATCCAAAGGACGAATTCTCGCGTTACCACCTTTATTCATGTCATAGACATGCTCTCTTGTTGATAACGGTGTACTCACCGTCTAGACTTTGCATCTAGAAGCTCCAAAGTGTATTCATTCATACTGCTGCTCTTATTTTCACCAGCCATAAGTTCTCTAAACCAGCGCATATGAATTACTTGTCTTCTTCATCGCAATTAAAAGTCTACATGAATTCATGATGTTTGTCAATATCAGCTTGTAAAGACACTTTCTAACATCAGCTTCGTTTCATCAAGATGGAATGCATCGACTAGCACAATAACACGATCTCCTGAAATAAGCTTGGTATCCCCTTTTGGAATGATTTCTTCTCCACCACGAATAACGGAAACAATCAAGCTACGACGTGGCAACTGTAAATCCTTAATATACTGATCACACGCTTTTGAACCAAAGCCAACAGTATAGCCAATGAGTTCCTTACTATCCGCATATTCTTCCATAGAATGATAAGGCTGATTGTTTAAAAGATTTGTTAAAAGACTTTCGTAAATTGGTTCACTATGTAAAAGATTAGCTACATAGTAAGAAACAAAGGATACGAGTGCGATTGGAAGAAGCATTTTTAAAGTTCCACTCATTTCAGCTATTAATACAATACCAGTAATAGGTGCTCTTACAATAGCACTAAAATAAGCAGCCATAGCCATAATAATAAAATTCATGAAATATTCTGAAGGAACACCACACATAATCGCTACCTTGCCCACACTCGCACCAATTAGACTTCCAAGAATAAGTAATGGAAAGAAGATTCCCCCAGCTGCACCTGAACCAAATGAAACACATGAAATTAATAATTTTAATATAAATAATAAGACAAGAGTAGATAAAACAAGATTTGGTTCATTGAGGTATTCTACAAGTTTGTGTCCTCCACCCATGACAAGTGGACAATAGAATCCTAAGATTCCAGATAACACCAAAGGTATAATGACTCTTTGATGTTTTTTAAGAAATGGAACTTTCTTATAAAGCTTGATTGTACCCATTGTGATTTTATTATAGAAAGCCCCCAATACACCAGCAATAATACCAAGAATAATAACCCAGATATAGTTCTTTAATGGAAATGTTTCTTTAATAGAAAAAGCAAGAGTTGGCGATAAACCAAAGATATTTCTGCTTAAGAAATCCGCTGTAATGGATGCAATCATAACAGAAACAAGTGCGCTTGTAGAGAAGTTCTTATGAACTTCTTCTAAGGCAAACATAATTCCGGCAAGAGGCGCATTGAATGCAGCAGATAGGCCAGCAGCTGCTCCTGCTGTCATCAAATAACGTTCTTCCGTTTTTACACGTTTTCCTTTTTTCGCAAGAGCCTTACCAACCATACCACCAAGCTGGATACTAGGTCCTTCTCTACCAAGTGATAAGCCACCTACAAGTGCAAGTGATCCTGCACAGAACTTAGCAAGCAATACTCTCCACCAGCATTCATCAATACGACCCTGTACTTCTGCTTCTAACTGCGGGATACCAGAACCTCCGATCATTGGTTCCCACTTTAAAAAGATTGAAATAATAAGACCTAATACAATAAGTGCGATGATCCATAAAGGCCAGTAAGACACATTATTTACCACAAAGTCCCTTATAGTAAAATAAATAGATTCCGCATTTGATAAAACAAGACGATATACGATACAGACAGCACCTGACACGATACCTACAAGTAAACCTTCGTAGGCTAAACGCTTATTAAGTTTACTTCTTTCTTGTATTATGTTTGCAGTATCAGATTGTTTTTTAAGCATATATAACCCTCCCAGTAATTATAATGACCGCTATTATTTTAGCACAATACAAACGTGTAAAAAAGGATGCCTCAGCATCCTTCTTTCGTTATTTAGTTGTATCACGCTTGATGAATGTATAATGCATTGGCACTTCTGCTTCATCAATTTCTTCATGATTTAATATCTTTGTAAGAAGTCTGATTGCGATTGCACCCATATCATATACAGGTACATGAATAGTTGTAAGAGGTGGACGACAAATAGTTGCATAGCTTGTATCCATCATACCAACAACCTGCATATCTTCAGGAATCTTGATTCCATGATCAATAGCTGCATTCACAACTGCCACAGCTTCCTTATCATAACCTGTTAAAACAACATCATGCTTATGAGCGTTAAAGTATTCGTTTAACTGAGGATAGCTTTCTTCATAATGGTTAGAGACATCTACAATATAGGCTTCAGGAAGTGTTTCACCACTATCTTTGAATGCTTCTTCAATACCCTTCGCAAAATCATTTAAGTCAACTAGGTTTTGAGTTGCTCTTACAAAGCAGATATCTTTTTTACCCTGTTCAATGAATTGTTTTGTCATATCATAAGCGATACTCTTTGCGTCAACATATACAGAGCAGATATCTTCATCAGAAATCTTATATCCAACAACAACTGCAGGAATACGGTATTTTTTAATGAGATCAATTTCTTTATCAATACAGTTATTGTTGAATAATACTACACCATCAGCTCTTGATTTAATAACCTTTTCAATAACTTCTTCAATAGGGTTACCTAAACCAAGTTCATCAGTTGTATACATAATGATATTGAAGTCTAAAGTACGTCCAGTATCTCCAATACCACCAATCATATCTTTTACATGTCCAAATAATGACTGTGGGAATACAACCGCAATAGTTGTAGTTTTACTAGTTGCAAGACCTCTTGCAATCTGATTAGGCTTAAAATCGAGTCTTTTAATTGTTTCAAGTACACGTTCTCTTGTCGCAGGCTTTACAACATTTGAACCATTAATGACTCTTGAAACTGTTGCAAGTGAAACATCAGCTGCTTCTGCAACATCATAGATTGTTACTTTCTTCTTCATACTAGTCCTTGATTTCCTCAATCATTTCATCTAACTGTTTTTCAACATCATCAATTTCCTGATCAATCGCATCTCCATCAATCATGGCAGCTTTATCATTAATCATTGTTTTCACTTCGTCGATTTTCTGATTCACACGTCCAGTAACTTCTACAACTGAGTCTTTCACCTTATCAAAATTTTCACTAGATTTTACTTTTTCTGCTAGAATTTCTAACTTTTTCTGTACTTCATCTACTTTTTCTTTAGTAGTTTCTTTAAAATCATCAGGATCAAATTCATCTACTGACTTTTTAATATTTTCAATTGTTTCTCCTAATTTAGCTTCAACATCTTCTCTAGTAAGACTTGCTAAATAATCATAAGTAGACTTTGATTTCGCTTTGATGTCTTCTCTTAATTCGCTGCCTTTCTTAGGTGCAAATAATACACCTGCTAAAACACCTAATCCTACTCCGAATAATACTTTTCCGAATTTCATAATTATACCTCCTATTTTTTCTTCAAGATATTTTTCAAGCCTAATACCGTTCCTAAAACGCCTGCGCCTGATCTCTTCTTATTAAAAATACCGCTTACCACGTTGATAGGTTCATTGAGCTTATCCATTTTATAGTTGATATCATCCACTGTGACATTTACTTTAGATACTGTTGTTTCTAAATGCTGTGCCAAATGACTGACATCTTTTAAAGTTGTAAGTGCATGGATAAGAAATACTCCTAGAGACACTAATGCAAATACACCAGCGAGCACTAGAATACATAGACAAATTGTTAAGATATCCATGGGATGTCCTCCTATGCCTTTTCTTTTTCCTTAATAACTAGATCTTCTAACTTATAAATATCCTTAGGACTCATAAATAAGAATACTGCATTATCATATTGTGCCAATTCCTTAGCACCTGCTTCATCTTCAGTCACTACTTTAGAACGAGGCAGGTTCTTAGTAATAACGCTGACATCAATATCGATTCCTGGTTCCTTAGGTGCATTTGCTGGGAAATCTACAAAATATGGATGATCTGCTGTGTCCATAATTCTTGCATACTCCTTCGCAAATCTTAAGCCACGAGAATATCTATCTGGCTGATAAACTGCAACAATCTGCTTACCAGGGAAACGTGTTCTAGTTTCTTCAATAACATATTTTATAGCAGTTGGATGATGTGCATAGTCATCAACATATACGTTATTTCCTACTTCTTTGACTGCATAACGTCTCTTAGTTCCTTCAAATGTACTTAACTGATTCTGCATATATTCAAAATCCATACCTTCAAGATATCCTAAAGTGATAACACCTAGTGTATTATAAAGTGTATGCATACCATAGAATGGCAAATTGAAATGTCCAAAAAGATCACCATAGATATATACATCAAATGAAAGACCTTTTTCATTATTAATAACGTTTTTAGCCTGAACATCATTGCCATCTTTTACACCGAATTTTACAACTCTCTTTGTATAATTTAAATGAGGAAGATGTGGATCATCACCCCAGATAACAATAGCCTTTTTAGCCTGATTAGCATATTTTTCAAAAGACTGTTCATACTGTTCCATTGACTTGAAATAGTCTACATGGTCCATTTCAATGTTGTTGATATAAGAATAATCTGGATGATACCATAAGAAATGATCTTTATATTCGCAACATTCAGCTATAAAATACTTAGCACCCTTAGTCGCATAACCAGTACCATCTCCAATTAATACATTTGTCTTATCGTAGTCTTTAAATAAATGATAAGCCATACCTGTAGTAGAAGTCTTACCATGTGTACCTGCAATACCAATAGTAATATGATCATCCATAAGCTTAGCTAGGAAATCATAATAATGGTGAATTGTTACATTAGGATTATCTTCTGCAGCAGCCACTTCTTCATTAGATCGGTCAAATGCATTCCCCACAATAACATCCATACCGTCTTTAATGTTGTCTTTATTAAATGAATAGATAGGAATATGTCTTTCTCTTAAGCCATCTTCAAGGAAGATATACTTATCAATATCACTTCCTGCTACTTCATAGCCTAAATCATATAAGATTCTTGCAAGAGAAGCCATTCCTGAACCTTTAATACCAATAAAATAATACATATATTTTGTCACCTCGATAATATATTAACACAAATTAAATAATGATTACATAGATATCACTTAAAAATGAAAGTATTTTCATAAATTGGTAAGAAAAGGATCGTCTATCCTAAAAGTTGGTGTATCAAATATCTCACTTTCACCTAAATGAATAGTCAATACCTGTTCAATAGTGAGCCCAATAGTTTCACCATCTTTAAATACCACATTGTTCATAATAACATAAAGTGCAGTGTCTTTAATGAAGTCTAATACGTCCATAGGTTCACCAATAGAAGTAAGTTCTATTTCATGATAACCTAGTTTTTCAAGACCATCTGTATAAGCCCCTACTCCATTGTCTAATGGATATAAACCAAACCAGACGATGTTGTAAATAGGAAACATATCCTGATCAATCATCTTGGCCATTGTATGATAAAAAGATGGTTCATAGATAACATCATTCATATAAACTCCTACGACATTCTCATCAATTCTTGAACAGACTTCTTCTACAAATAAAGGACAATCTGTCTGAATTGTTTCAATTGTCTTATGGATATGAATCATATTCATATGGTTTTTAGTACATGCATCTGCCTCTTCCCACATAAAGTTGCTTAAAGCCGCATTAAGACGTACTTCCTCATCTAATGGATGCCCAATATAATCAATTCTGTCATTTAATGGTTCTTTTACTAATAAAAATGCCTCTAACTCCATCATTATTCTCCTTCAAATATTAAGTCTTCTAACTCTTTTACAGACTCCACATAATATGTACATTTATTCTTTATATCTTCTTTGATTTCCTTGATATCATGCGCCCATCCAGCTCCACATGCATCTATATGTGCATCACGTGCCATCTGTATACCTGGTAATAAGTCATCTACAAGTAAGATATCTTCTTTATTTAAGTGAAGTTCTTCAATAATGCTTTCAACAGGCCAAGTAGATGGTTTACGCTTTTCAGGTGGTAATTCCCATCCATATACAATAGAAGGCTCAGGTAAATCATTATTCTTATAATCACGAATAATGGTATGCTTCATTGAATGAGAAATAACACAGATAGTGCCACCTTCATTCACATAACGCCATAATAAATCATGAATACCATCAAAACTAACAGGTGCATGATTACGAATATAAGACTGCCAGTTGTTTTCTTGAATACACATTTCTTCTTCACTGAATTTTAGTATATCAAAGCATAAAGAAGTAAAGCCTGGCTTATAATTATACTTAAAATAATCTTCACAAGTCATAGTAACACCAGGGCGCAATTTACTTAATGAGTCTAAGAATGCAGGAAAGTTCACTGTACGTGTGCTATCTACAATCGTATCATCATGATCTAGTATCAAACATTTATATTTCATTTGTTTCTCCTTTTTGATATGCAAGACACGTTATACCTTGCTTATTTACCATCTTCCCACACTGTTTAAATCCACATGATTTTAATAGATTCTGCATAGGAATATTCTTGATTCCGGTATCCATCTTTAAATTAGGAATCTGACTATAAGCCCAGTTCAAGATGAACTTACAGGCCCCTTTCACAATATGTGCAGAGACAACTCGATGTACCACACCATAAGGTGCATCATTCAGCCATTGTCCCTCTATTTCCTTATAATCTTGATCTTCTTCTATCGCATAATAGAAAACAGCCGCAATTTGATTTTCATACATGCATAAATACATCTTATCTATATCTTTAGTAATCAATTCTTTTGAAGGATAACATACAGGCCACTGATCTTTATTGCCATGATTATCCATAAATATCTTCGCATCTTTATAAAGACTCATTATTTCATCTATATGAGTCATATCAGCTTTTTTTATTTCCATAGTGAACTCCTCTGATTTATATCATAACACAAAAAAGAGTCTGAAAAAATCCAGACCCCCATATTACACAATTTCTACTATTGTTCTTTCTATCGAAACAAATGGATTCTCATCAAAATCATTCAATATATCTTTACCATCATCTATCATATTCAATGAATCATGTCCTTTATGGATTTCAATTTCCATTGAAAACCAACAATCCTGTTTTTCAAAACAGATTTCAAAATTTTTAAAGCAGAAGACAATAGCTTTTGTCTCCCACATATCATAATTTTTAGAAAAAGTATGATCATTGACTAGAATAACTTTCTGTACTACCTCATCAATATATGTTTCTTTGATATCATTATTAAACCTTGACTCAACTTCTGTCCAATTGGATTTAGAGATACTTAATATAGTTGCTTCACCATCTAATCCAAAATAATCTAATTCCTCATAATTGTTCACTAATTCAAATACCTGCTGATTAATCTCAATTCCCAAGATACCTGTCACAGAATCTGTAACGATGAAATCTGCATGTTTGTATTTTGTGAATATTTTACCTAAAAATGATTTAATCAACTTTGTATCAAACCTGAAATCATACTGTTTCATTATTATTTTCCTTTTCAAAAGATACTAATGCTTGTTATGAGCTAATCTTACCATGTTTTCATCTAATGTCGTACGTGGATTCTCCAAATTATATTTTTTAGCCCAGTCTTTATAATGCTGATCCATATATTCCTTCAATTCATTAATAGATTTTGTTTTGAATAAATCAATAAGATTCACATCATCAATAATCTTGATGGTTTCATTTAATTTCAAGACAAATTGAGATGCATTCTCAAGATCAAGACTTTCAAATAAGTAAGTATTTGTAGTAGTCACAACATTCAAATCTACATAATAATTAAAATAAATACTAAATACTCCCGCATTACGATGTGCCATGAACCCTTTCATCCCATCTTTTAAAAGTCCAGCAGAGGGATTATAGATTCTATTAATAGGTAAAATCTTAATGCCTGTAATACTGCTGAAAGGAATCAAAATATCTTCTTTCAATTCATTTCTGAAAACCAAATTATTCTCTTCTAACAGAAGTTGTGGGACATCTTCAGTTATACTTCTTAGTAAGAATTGTACTTGTCTACGATTATTTTTCATTGTAAAACACCTCCCCTAGATTCAATACAAGACAAATCTTTAATTTGTATATAACCTTTCTATAACAAATTATATATAATATATCGATGTATTCAACTCATTTCACTTTTTCAATAAATCTTTCAACAAGCAAAAAAAGGACAGCTAGAATCTACATCCTAACTATCCTTTCTACATTAATTATTCAATGACAGTTAATTCCTTTGGATAACTATTTAATACCTTACAGCCATCTTCAGTTACCATAACTAAGTCTTCAATACGAACTCCAAAATCATCTTGTAAATAAACACCAGGTTCAATTGAGAAGATCATACCAGGCTTTGCGATAATATCACTAACAGAAGATACATCACCAAATTCATGTACATCTTTACCAATGAAATGACCTAAACGGTGATTAAATTCTTTACCATAACCTGCTTCAGTAATGATATTTCTTGCGACTGCATCAATTTCTGATAATTTCATACCTGGCTTGATGGCAGCTTCAGCTGCTTCATTTGCCTTTAATACAAGATTGTATACTTCTTTCTGCTTTTGGGATACTTCTTTATAGAAGAATGTTCTTGTCATATCAGAACAATATCCTTTATAGATACATCCCATATCAACGATAATAGAATCTCCTGGCTTTAAACGACTATCATCGCATGAATGATGAGGGTTAGCCCCATTGGCACCATAACCCATGATTGGACTAAATGAATGTCCTGAAGCACCTAATGACTTATAATAAGCAAGTAATGCTTCATCCATTTCAATTTCAGTCTTATCTGTTGCAAGTAATCTTTTTACTTCTGCCATAGCAGTATCATTCATTTCACTTGCTTTAAACATAAGTGCCTTTTCTTCATCATCTTTCTGCATTCTTACTTCATCCACGCATAGTGATCCTAAAACATATTTAGCATCAACTGTATCCTGTACAGGAATCAAGAAACGTGCTGGCATATTCTTATCTACACCAATCACCTTTGCATCCTTCAAATAATCTGCAAGTAATGCTGGACCATTATCTGTATCATCAAACCAAGTAATAGGCATACCTAAGTCTTCTTCTACATAGAATAAGTTATTGAAGAATAACTGATGATTTCCTTTAGAAGAAAGAACCATAACATACATTCTTTCACCTGGATGATTGACATAATCTAATAAATAATCGATAGAAACAGGATCAGTGATTAATAAATAGTCAATGCCTCTTTCTTCCATTTTTTCTAATACTTTATTTATTCTCTTCTGATTCATATTCAGTAACCTCGATTCCTAAGTCCTTTAACTGATCATTGTCTACTGGTGTAGGTGCTTTTGACATTGGACAAGTTGCACTTGTGTTCTTAGGGAAGGCAATTACATCTCTTAAAGAATCACATCCACAAAGTAACATTGCGAAACGGTCTAATCCTAATGCGAATCCAGCATGAGGTGGTGCACCATATCTAAATGCATCCACAAACCAGCCAAACTGTGCATCAATTCTTTCCTGTGTGAATCCTAAAGCCTTGAAGGCACGATCCTGTAATTCTTCTTCATAGATTCTCTGAGATCCGCCACCAAGTTCAAAACCGTTTAAGACGATATCATAAGCATCTGCTAAGCAGTTAGCTGGATCTGTATCAATCTTATCTAGATCAGAATCTTTTGGACGAGTGAATGGATGGTGCATTGCATAGTATCTTCCATCTTCTTCAGAATATTCAAACATTGGGAAGTCAACAACCCATAAGAAGTTGAACTGACAAGGATCATATAACTTTAATTCTTTACCTAAATGATTTCTGATTGCTGCAAGAGCATCACATACAACCATATAATGAGTATCACTCACAAATAGTAATAAGTCTCCTGTCTGGGCATTCATCTTTTCTAATAACGCGCTCATCTGTTCTTCAGTAAAGAATTTAGCGATTGGACCAGATACACCCTTATCAGTCACCTTTAACCAAGCAAGACCTTTAGCCTTATATTTCTTAGCAAGTTCAGTTAAAGCATCAATCTTCTTACGTGAATAGTTATCTGCTTCACCCTTGACATTAATACCTTTTACATGTCCTCCTGCAACAAGCGCACTCTTGAATACTGCAAAATTAACATCCTTCACTGTTTCATTTAAATTAACAAGCTTTAAATCAAAACGTGTATCAGGCTTATCGATACCATAAGTTTCCATCGCATCATGCCATGTCATTCTTGGGAATGGTAACTGAACATCAATGTTCATAACATCCTTCATAACCTTCTTGATTAAGCCTTCACCAATACCAATCACCTGATCAGTATTCATGAAACTCATTTCTACGTCTACCTGAGTGAATTCTGGCTGACGGTCAGCACGTAAGTCTTCATCACGGAAACATCTCGCAATCTGATAATAACGTTCAAAACCTGAAACCATTAATAACTGCTTAAATAGCTGTGGAGACTGTGGTAATGCATAGAATGAACCATTATGTACACGTGAAGGTACTAAGAAGTCTCTTGCTCCTTCTGGTGTAGATTTATTTAAATATGGTGTTTCAATTTCTACGAATTCTTCACTATCTAAATATTCATGAATAGCTCTTACAATCTTAGCACGTCTCATGATGTTCTTCTGAAGAGATGGACGTCTTAAATCAAGATAACGATATTTCATTCTTGTTTCTTCTAAGGCATCAGTTTCATCCGCAATAATCATAGGAGTAGTTGCCGCTTTGTTGACAATCTTTACTTCTTCAGCCTGGATTTCAATATCACCAGTTGGCATATCTGGATTCTTTGAGCTTCTTTCTACTACAGTACCTTTAATATCAAGAATATATTCGTTCTTAACATCTTTTAACTGTTCATTGAAAGATTCATCAAAGATTACCTGTGTAATACCATGACGGTCTCTTAAGTCTACAAAGACTAAAGCACCAAGGTTTCTCTTTTTAGCTACCCAGCCAATAAGTTCTACTTTTTTATTAACATCTGTGATTCTTAGTTCTCCATTGTTGTGAGTTCTATTCATGTTCATGATCTCCTTCATAATGATTTTCAATATAACTTAAGATATCTTCTAATTTAACTTCACTCTGTTCTTTAGAATGATTGCAGCGAATATTTACATATTCACCCTTCACTTCATCTTCACCAATAATAATAGAAAGATGAGCGCCAAAACGGTCACTAGACTTGAACTGTCCCTTTAAGCCTCTACCTGCATAATCCATATCACAAGTAAAGCCGTTTGCTCTAAGCATTGTGATGATCTGCATTGCTAAATCTCTTGCTTCATCACCTAATGGCATGACATACACATCAATACCATTTTCTTCATCTTCTTCATCATCTAATGCAAGCATAAGTCTTTCCATACCAAATGCAAAGCCTACACCAGGTGTTGCAGGACCACCAAGTTCTTCAACAAGACCATTGTAACGTCCTCCACCACCAACAGTAGAACCAGCCCCTAACTTTGGATCATCACTGATGATTTCAAATACGGTATGAGAATAGTAGTCTAATCCTCTTACTAAATTCGTATCTACAACATATTCGATTTCTAAATCATCTAATAAGCTGCATACTTTATCGAAATGTGCTTTCGCTTTTTCACTTAAGTAATCAATTGTACGAGGAGCAGAAGCCATGACTGGATTTTTAGCATCTACTTTACAATCTAGAATTCTTAATGGGTTCTTTTCAAAACGAGCCTGGCAGTCTTCACATAAATCATTAAGCACAGGTCTGAAATGATCCTTTAAAGCTTCTCTATAAGCAGTTCTTGATTCATCATCACCTAATGAGTTGATATGAAGTTTAATATTCTTAATGCCTAATGCTTCTACGATTGTCACTGCCATCAACATGCATTCAACATCTACATAAGGTGATTCAACACCTAACATTTCAACACCAAACTGGTGGAACTGTCTCTGTCTACCATTTTGTGGACGTTCATATCTGAACATTGGCCCCATATAGTAAACCTTCTGTAACTTTTCAGGTAAAGCATACATCTTATCTTCTACATAAGCTCTTGCAATACCTGAAGTTCCTTCCGGTCTTAAAGTAAGAGAACGATCTCCCTTATCCTTAAATGTATACATTTCTTTAGTTACTACATCTGTAGTATCACCAACTGCACGGCTAAATAATTCTGTGTGCTCAAAGATTGGTGTACGCATTTCTTTTACGTTGTAATTTGCGGCAACAGTTCTTAATAGCTGTTCCATTTCAATCCATTTTTCTGAATTTTCAGGGGTAATATCTACTGTCCCTCTTGGTCTATTGTATTTCATAAGTTCCTCCTTTATAAAAATAAAAAAACGTCCTTAATCTAAGGACGTTAATACGCGGTACCACCTTAGTTCATGAATAAATCATGCACTTTACTTAGTTATAACGTAACCAACGTGCTTTTTTAAAGCATTCTCCAAAGTGTCCCATAACTTCTCATTGGTCATTTCCACCAGCCATGACCTCTCTATGAATGTCCGTTATTTAATCTTCTTCACTGAATATAAGGTGATTATAAATCAAAAGTATATTTAATTCAAGTCACTAATGACTGATTACTCCCACGGGCAAGCCCGTGGGGTTCTTACTGTCAAGTTTAGCTTGTAATCGTACATCATTTTCAGACTTTGGAATACAAGTGTAAATCTATTTAAGTAAGAACTTCTATTACCAAGCAGTCCAATAACCACATCAACGGTAAATTTCTATCTTACGATATGGAAGTATAATCAATCTCCCTAACGATTAGTTTATACTATTTTGATTCACTATTCAATACTTTGATTTTATGAATCTCAATTGTAAATTGTAAAAATTATGTGGCTTTCATCCCATAGGTAAACCTATGCACTAATGAATAACACGGCGAATTTCTGCAACACCCTGTACTTTATTCATATTATCAATTGTATTCTGTAAGATTTCTGCATTTTCCACAGATAATGTTAGACGAATATGGGCATCTAAATCCATAATATTTGCATTAATCTTAAGAATATTGACCTTTACCTGACTCAAACATGTCACAATATCACTTAATAAATTAGGACGGTCTAGTCCAACGACTTCTAGATCCACATTAAAGCGTTTCTGTTCAATATTAGGATAGTCCCAATAAACATCGATAAGACGTCCTTTTGCGACACTCTTGACGTTTGGACAATCCGCACGATGAATCTTGATTCCCTGTCCTTTAGATACAAAACCAACAATCTTATCACCAGGAATAGGATTACAGCATTTAGATAGCTGCATCTTTAATCCATCTACACCAGTGACTGCCACACCAATACTCTTTTCATGTTTCTTATTTAATTCCTGAATATTGTTATTGTGACGAAGAATCTGAGACAAGTTATCAAAGAACCCTCTTTTTTGTGGAGCTACCTTATCTAAAAGTGTAGAAGCAGTCGCATGCTTCTTACCTAATGCGAAAAGTACATCATCAAACGTATTGGCTCCAAATGATCCAAGATATGTTCTATAAGTATCTGGGCTCATATAAGTCTTCTCATCAAGCTGTCTTGCTCGGATTTCATCTCTAAGAAGTTTTCTTCCTTCTTCAATAATCTGTTTTTTATTTTCTTCTTCATGTTTTGTGATATATTGACGAATCTTATTACGAGCACCTGCTGTTCTTACAAACTTCAGCCAGCCTTCACTTGGACCAGAATTCTTGTTGGTCTTGATTTCTACAATATCACCTGTTTTTAATTTGGTATCAAAAGGAACCATAACACCATTCACAAGTGCACCTACCGCATGATGTCCTACTTCTGTATGAACACGATAAGCAAAGTCGATCGGTGTAGAGCCATTTGGTAATTCTACAATGCGCCCTGCTGGTGTTAAAGCATAAACATTGGCTTCAAAGATGTCACGCTGTAAAGTGTTATAAAAATCTTTGGCTTCATTATCCTTCATTTCATCACTTACAGTAATGAACTCACTCATCCACTGAAGCTTTTCTCCAATTTCCTTTTGTTCCTGTTTGGCATTATATTTCTTACCTTCTTTATAACGCCAATGAGAGGCAACCCCTCTTTCAGCAAGTTCGTCCATCTCTTCAGTACGAATCTGGATTTCAAATACATAGCCCTTTTCCCCAATAACAGATGTATGTAATGACTGATACATATTAGGCTTAGGCATGGCAATATAATCCTTAAAACGTCCAGGAATCGCACGATACTTTTCATGCATAATACCCAATACTTCATAACATTCATTCTTAGTTTCTACAATAATACGTAAAGCATTTAAATCATAGATTTCATCAAAACGCTTATGCTTATAAACCATCTTTTTATAGATAGAATAAATATGTTTTGCACGCCCCTTAATACGATATTTGATATTTGTGCCTACAAGATTCTTTTCTACTGACTTAATCATTGCATCAACTGAATCTTTTCTTTCACTCTTCTTCTTATCAAGAAGTGCAGCAATTTCTTTATAAGCTTTTGGATCAAGATAGAATAAACATAAATCTTCTAATTCTACTCGAATATCATTAATACCTAAACGATGCGCTATTGGTGCATAAACTTCCAGCGTTTCTCTAGAAATACGCTGCTGCTTATCCGGTCTCATGAATTCAAGTGTACGCATATTATGAAGTCTATCGGCTAATTTGATCAAGATAACTCGAATATCCTTGGCCATCGCAATATAAATCTTACGATGATTTTCAGCATGAAAATCACTTTCTTCCATATAAGGCATCTTAGTGATCTTTGTAACACCTTCTACAAGAGTAGTGACTTCTTCACCAAATTTTTCAACCATTTCTTCTCGAGGTACATCACAATCTTCCATAACATCATGAAGTAACCCAGCAGCGATAGTGATTGGTCCAGTCTGTAATGTTGCAAGAATATAAGCAACCCAGATCAAATGAATTGTATAGGGTTCACCACTTTTTCTTTTCTGTTCCTTATGCTTCACCATGATAAAATCATAAGCCTTCTGGATCAGAGCCAAGCTTTCTTCTTTTGTGATATATGTCTTAACAAGAGCAAGGACGTCGTCGTAACTCATTGGGTCCCCTGCACCTTTATATTTCATAATAACACCCCCTCATATATTACCTCAATTATAACATAGTTCCCTACTAACATGAAGAGACTAAGAAAGGAATAATACAAATATCACTTCACTAATTCTGATATTTCCTATTTATTTATGTTATTCAAAAATTTAAATTCATTTAAGTAAAAAAACTCCAGAAAAGGAGTTTTCTATTAATATTTAACCTGAGAATAAATATTGTATTTACTTAATTTTTCAGTTGCTTTTAATTCTTCTAGTTCAATAACGAATTCCATACCAACAACTTCTCCACCCATTTCTTCAATAAGTGCAGCTGCTGCTTCTACAGTTCCACCAGTAGCAAGTAAATCATCAACGATCAATACTTTCATACCTGGCTTAATGCTGTCTTTATGCATGAAGATTTCATTTGATCCATATTCTAGATCATACTTCTTGCTCACTGTTTCTCTTGGTAATTTTCCGGGCTTTCTGATTGGTACAAAACCACATCCTAATTCTAAAGCCACTGGACATCCAAAGATGAATCCTCTTGATTCAGGTCCAACAACGATGTCAGCGCCTAAATCCTTTGCATGTGCTGCTAAATCATCAATACAAGCTTTGAATGCATCCTTGTCTTCTAATAAAGGTGTTACATCTCTAAAAATAATTCCTTCTTTTGGAAATCCTGGAATAGATGCAATATGCTGTTTAAAATCCATAACGAATCCTCCTATACAGTATATTATTATATCATCACAAAATGATGAAAACTGTATAAATTCAAAAATAAATCCTTACAGATTACATGAATTATAAGATTTCTTCTACAATAAAGTTAATTGACTTATTTCCTCTAAAGACATTGATAGATAAAGTACCCACCAAAGTCATAGACTCTTTATGTACAACTTCCTCATACTTCTGTCCCTTATTAAAAGCAAGGGCAGAAACTTGTTCATCTCCTAAATGGAATTTTAAATGTTTTCCTTCAGATAAACGGTCTACTCTACTACATGATACATCTTCCATAATAAAGAGTGGTGCTTTATTTTCTTCACCATAAGGAGCAAGTAAACTCAAAGTTTCTACATTATGCATAGTAGTATCATCAAGAGTAATAGGAATCACTGATTCACTCGCTTCAAAATGACAGCCCTGTAAGTCGTTGACAAGAGCATCATAAACTAAGGGATAGTTTGACTTCGTGATAGTGAAACCACCTGCCATCGCGTGACCACCATATTGCACAAAGAGATTTTCATGATGCTTAAAAAAATCATAGATATTGAAACCATCAATTCCTCTTGCACTACCCTTATATATTTCTTTTTTAGAATCATAATGCATGACAAAAGCCGGCTGTTCATATTCTCTGGCGTACTTACCAGCTACAAGTCCTACTAATCCTTCATGCATATCTTCTGATCCATAGAATAAACAAGGTGAGGTAGTATCAGTCACTGCTTCCTTATATAAAGAAGTCGTCATAGATTGTCTCTTAGAATTCACTTTAGATGCATAATTTGATACCTTTTCTAAGTAGGAAGGATTTGTTCCTTTTAAAAAGTACTTTACTAGGCATACCGGATTTACGAGTTCAGGTAAGCGGCCAAAGGCATTAATACGAGGTGCTATTGTAAAACCAATGGTTGTCACATCATAGTCTCTGTTTCCTTTTAACAGTTCTAATGCAGGGTATTTATATTGTTTCATGAATTGTAAGCCACGTTTTACCAGGCTTCTATTCTCATCTAATAGTGGCATCATATCAGATATAGTTGTAATAGCCGCTAAAGTAAATAAATAAGGATCATGATGTTTTAAAAGAGCTGCCGCAAGCTTATAAGCTACAAAACCACCACATATTTCTTTAAAAGGATAACGGGGTGACATCTTCGTATGAATGATAGAATAAGCGACAGGTACTTCAGCATCAAACGCATGATGGTCAGTTATAATAACATCCATACCAAGTTCTCCTGCTTTTTCTACTGCATCAAATGCCTTGATTCCATTATCTACAGTAATAATCAAAGAATATCCCTTCTCTGCCATCTGCTCTACTCTTGTCGCATTGAGTCCATAACCATCTGTAAAACGATTTGGAATATGATAGCCTACTTCTACACCACGTTCATGAAAAGCCTGTACAAGAATAGTGGTTGCAAGAATACCATCACAATCATAATCTCCATAAATGCAAATTTTTTCATTATTCTCTATGGCCTCTTCAATACGTTCAAGTGTTTCGTTAGATTCTTCAAACAAAGAAAAATCATGATAAATAAGATGAGGATCCATAAAGGCTTTAAATTGTTTTTGATCTAATTTTTTACTTTCTATTACTTTAGCCATTAAAGAATTGACACCATATTTCTGCATAATTTCTTCTGTATGGCTTAATTGTATTGTTTTATATTTCATAAATAACCTCTTTAAAAATTAACTACCTTACCATATTAATCAATATCGACATAAAAGTCAAAATAAGTGTTCTAATCAAAAAGTGGCTGTTAAGCCACCTTTATTTGAAATAATGAGTTATTTCATGATCAGACTTTGAAAGTCTGCTAAGTTTTTAGTTTCTGCTTCCTTAATGACTTTAGCTTGTAGATATTCAAAAATTGTTGAAAATTGCAAAGACATAATATCATCAATCATATCGCAAAAAGAAAGAGCTATTTTGTTTCTCCATGTGACATTTCTTAGATAGTCTTCAATATCTTTTGCAACAATCTTTTCTACGCCATCCTTCTGAAATTCATAGGCTTTAGAACGAAGGATAAATACAACTTCATCAGGAAGCGGCTTTGATAAATCGATTTCCATATTCTTAAGCTCCCACGAGTAACCATTATATAAGAATTATAAGATAATGAAAAGACTTAATTACTATTTTGTACTGACATTATGTATGAGCTGTGTCATACATAAAACAACGAGATTCACAATGACAATAGAAGCACCTGTTGGAGCAGCATAGAGATAAGAAATAGATAAACCAATAATAAAACAAATAGAAGAAAGGATAGCCGATGAAATAACAACATGTTTGAAATCCTTGCAGAAATACATGGATGTAAGACAAGGGAAGATTGTCAAACTTGAAATAAGTAATGCGCCCATCATACGCATACCAAGTACAATTGTCAATGAGCAAAGTATCGCAATAATGATGTTGTAGAATTCTACGTTAATACCTGTACTTTTCGCAAAGTCTTCATCAAAAGTCAAAGCAAACATCTTGTGATAAGAGAAGACATAGAGTATTAATACAACCAAAGACAATACAATACTAATTATCATATCCTGATTATTGAGTGAGAGGATACTACCAAATAAGTAGTTATTGATATCTGTGTTGACACCACTTGTGAGTGAGATAGCCATGATTCCAATAGCCAGTGAACTAGATGATAAAACTGCAATCGCTCCATCACCATGAATATGATGATTGTTGTTGAGTTTAAGAATAGCCACTGCTGCAATAATTGCGACTGGCACAGCTAAATAAAGTGGTGCTACGCCAAGTACTGTCGCAATCGCAAAGCTACCAAAAGAGACATGGGATAAACCGTCACTGATCATCGCATTCTTTCTTAATACAAGATTTACGCCGAGCATCGCTGCACATAATGAAATGAGTAAACCGACAATAAATGCACGAATAATAAATGTATAGTTGAACATATGGAGTAATGTACTCATTATTTTACTTCCTCCATTCTATAGTTATCTTTATCTAGATGAAGAATTTTGTTGCCAATGACTTCATGTGAGGCTAAGTCATGAGTAATCATAATAATAGTAAGACCTTTTTGATGAAGTTCTTTTAAGACAGCATAGAATTCTTCTTTAGAATCATAGTCTAAATTATTAGAAGGTTCATCAAGAACAAGACATTCTCTTGTAGCGCAGAGGGCTCTTGCGAGTAAGACCTTCTGTCTTTGTCCTCCTGATAATTCTCCAAAAGAACTGTTTTTTAAATTCTCTATATGTAGTGTCTTTAGACACTCTACTGCAAGTTTCTTCTCTTTATTATTAAAGAATGGTCGATAACCTACTCTATTTAATGCACCGGATAATACTATTTCATATACAGAGGCAGGAAAATGGCGATCTACCTTAGTTTCCTGAGGCATATAACCTATTTCTCTTTCATTCATATAATAAGTGATTTCTCCTGCCATAGGTTTGATAAGGCCAAGCAGCCCCTTAATAAGGGTGCTTTTACCTGCACCATTTTGTCCTAACACTGTAATAAAATCACCTTGTTGTATATCAAAAGATAAATCATTGATTACTTCTTGATTGTCATAACCTAGATGTAAATGATCTACTTTTATAAGTGTCTTCATTGAAGTGCCTCCTTTACTGCCTTTACGTTTTTACGCATGATTGAAACATATGTTTCACCATTATTAAAATCTTCAGCACTCACATTGTGCATGCTTTGAATAGTGAGTACTTTTGTGCCTGTTTCTTCAGAAATCGTACGTGCTATCTGTCCATTGGATAATTCGATTTTAAATATAACAGGATTGTGATCCCTCTTGACCTTATCAATGAGGTATGAAATTGTTGATGCACTTGGCTCGGTCTGTTCAGAACATCCAGGGAATGCAGCACTATATGTAAGACCATATTCTTTTGCAAAATAAAGCAAAGGAAAACGATCTCCTACAACTATATCTTTTCTTTTCGCGTTATTAACTACTTGTTTAAACGAATAATCAACAGATGCAATCTGTTCAATATAGTTTTCAGTATTCTTATTAAACTTTGATGCATGATTTTGATCCAAGGCACACATTCTTTTGTTTAAGCCTTCGACAATCACCATTGCATTTTTAGGACTTGTCCAGACATGTTCATCATATTCTTCATGCTCTTCATGTTCCTCGTGTTTTTCTTCCTGCATGCCTTCAACATGTTCTTCAAGCTGAAGATTTGAAACAAGGTCAAGCATCTTTACAATTCTATTAGGATTCATATCTGCAAGCAGACTATCTACCCACTCATCTGATTCTCCTCCTACATAGAAGAATAGATCACTCTCTTTAATAGCAACCATATCCTGAGGTGTTGGTTCATAGGAATGAGAGTCCATTCCTGGTTTAATAAGCATCTTTATAGAGACATCTGGATCATTTTTAGTAATTGCACGAACAAAATCATAACAAGGAAAATTAGTGACAACGATATTAAAGGATTTCTTTTTAGTCGACGTTGCACAGCCTGTCATCAATAATAAAGAGAGAATCAATAAACTAATCTTTTTAAACACGAGTAGTCTCCCTGCAATTTTTACATAATCCTACAATTGTAGAATCCTTACAATCAATCTCAAAGCCATGATCTTCTAGTAAATGAGTACGAATGATATCCATCAAATCACAGTCTAGATGAGCAATTTTCCCACATCTCTTGCATAATAAATGAAGATGATGATTGCACTTTTCTTCTCTGGCATATTGATAATAAACACAGTCTTCATCTGAAAGTGTATGCTTCTGTAATAATCCCTGCTGTGATAATTTATCTAAATTACGATAAACTGTCACTAGATTCACATTTAATCCTTTATCAACTAATGCTTGATAGATATCCTTAGCACATAAACGATGATCTTCATTCTTTTTCATATAGTCAATAATAACATCTTTATATTTAGTACGATATTGTTTCATAGAATGCCTCCGATGCAAATGATTTGCATATTGTATTATAATGATTCTCGTTTCTAAGTCAATGAATATGCAAATGATTTGCACATAATAAAAAAGAAGCACTTAATATGCTTCTTTAATATGCGAATGTATCCAGGAAGAGAATGTTTCTAATCCTTCCTTGATTATTTTTGAATCTGAAGTAAAACCAAAACGTAAATGATATTCCCTATTAAATGCCATACCTGGCACAAAGAATACACCTGTGTCATTCTGTAATTTCTCACATAATTCTTTTGAGGGCATATCAAATAAATAATGTAAGAAACATACAGTACCATCTTCTGGTATAACACATTCTACAAGGTTTTCTTTTTCAAGCCATTCTTTTAATATTCTTTTGTTTTCAACAATGATATGTCTGCTTCTATCAAGTATTAGATCTTTATTTTCTAATACAACAGTAGCTAAATAATCATTCCATGGACCAGTAGAGATTATTGTATAATCTCTTCTAAAATTGATTTCATCAATGAGTTCTTTAGGCCCCTTGATCCATCCCAGTCTAAGACCTGCAAAGGAATAGACTTTAGATAAAGAGGCTGTCGCAATACCTAATTCATACATATCAGAAATACTATCACATAGAGTATTATTCATACCACGATAGATTTCATCCACAAGAATATAAATAGAATGACTTCTTGCAAGCTCAATTAATTCTTCCATCAAAGATTGTTTAATTACAGTACCCGTAGGATTATTAGGACTATTTAATATAAACATCTTTGTTTCAGGCTTAATAAGCTTCTTAAAATCTTCTATGACAAGTTCCCAGTTATTATCTTCATCAAGTTCTACTAAGTCATAATCACATCCTAAAGATGCTGGATAAGAATAGAACTGTTCATAGGAAGGTGTTAATGCAATGATATGGTCTCCTTTATTGAGTAAAGTATCCATCACATGTTCATTGGCATTAATTGCCCCATGAGCGACTGCAATATTATCTCTTGTTCCTGTCTTATATAAAGAAAGAATCGCATCCTTTAAAGAATCAGAGCCAGTAATAGGTCCATAATCCATACGCATATGCATAAGATCTCCCATAAGATCTTTGTGAATCAGGGATTCTAATTCATGAATGGACATATCTGATACACATGTATCAGCTAAATTGTATTGACAATTTTGTTCATGGTTCGTCATCCATGTTTCTACATCAAATTCCTTTAAATACACGTCTTCTTTCTCCTTTATCTATTAATGCATAACCTTAGATAAGAAATCTCTCGCTCTATCACTTTCGGGATGAGAGAAGAAAGTTTCTGAATCATTTTCTTCTACAATTTTTCCATTTTCTAAGAAAATAACACGATCTGCAACAGTTCTAGCGAATCCCATTTCATGAGTAACAACCATCATAGTCATACCCTGTTTAGCAAGATCCTGCATAACTTCTAATACTTCAATAACCATTTCTGGGTCTAATGCACTTGTAGGTTCATCAAATAGCATAACTTCTGGATTTAAGCAAAGAGATCTAGCAATTGCAACTCTCTGTTTCTGACCACCAGATAACTTATTAGGATAAGTATCCTTCTTATCTTCAAGACCTACTTTCTGTAAGTACTTGATAGCTACAGCATTGGCTTCTTCTTCAGTCATACCCATAACCTTTAGTGGTGCTAGAGTAAGATTTTCTAATACAGTCATATTAGGGAATAAGTTGAAGTGCTGGAATACGAATCCCATTTTACTTCTTAACTTATTATATTCAGGTGTTCCTTCTTTTAAAGGTTCACCATCAATATAGATAGAACCTGCCTCAGGCTTTTCTAAATGGTCAATACATCTTAAGACTGTACTTTTACCACTACCTGAAGGTCCAATAAGGCAGACAATTTCACCCTTCTTTAAAGTAAGAGATACATCATCTACAGCTTTTAATTTACCAAATTTTTTTGTAATGTGATCCACCTGGATCATGATATCGTTAGTCACTGACAGCTAATCTCCCTTCTACATATCTTGCGATGGCTGAAATACAAAGTGTCATTACTAAATAGATGGCACCTGTTGCAGTTAAAGGTACAAGATAATTAAATGTATTGGCACCAATAACACTTGCAGTGGCAAGTAGTTCTACTGCACCAATTGTGAAAATAAGTGATGAGTCCTTGATCAATGTAATAAACTCACTAATTAGTGGTGGAATAATACGTTTAAATGCCTGTGGCAAGATAACATAACGCATAGTCTGAACATAATTTAAACCAATTGTTTCACATGCTTCCCACTGGCCTTTATCAACACCTAAAATACCAGATCTGATTAATTCTACCTGATATGCACCACTATTTAAGCTCATAGCTATTAAACCACATACATATGGATCAGCCTGGAATCTTTGTCCTGTAATAGACTGAACAACAGTAGGTACTGCAAGGTATAAGAACATAATCTGTAATAGCATTGGTGTGCCACGGAAGATTTCTACATATACATTACCAATGGCTCTTAATACAAAATGTTTAGAAAGTTTTAAAGCCGCTCCAATAATTCCAAGAATAACACCAAAGAACAAAGCCCCTATTGCAAGTAATAGAGAATACTTTGCGCCAGTGAAAATCATGAATTGAATATTAGACGGCGTAAGAATATCCATAATTGTTTTCATTCGCATTGACTCCTTTATAATAAAAAATTAAGTGCAGACAGAACATGTCTGCACTTATATTCACTAAATTAGCAACCCCATTTAGTTTTTAATTCTTTGTATTTATCTGATTTAACAAATTCATCAACTGCTTTGTTGACGTCTTTCATTAACTTGTCGTTACTCTTTTTAGTGATAATCATGTTTTCTTCTTTGATTAATGGTTCATCAATCATCTTTAAACCAGCATTCTTAGCATAGTTTTCAGCAACTGCACCATCAAGAACAACTGCATCTAATCCACCAGACTTTAAAGTTTCTACTAAGATTTTAGCATCTTTAACAGTTGTAACAGTAGCACCCTTAACGCTCTTAGCAGCATCTACACCAGTTGCACCTAACTGAGCACCGATCTTCTTGCCTTCAAGATCAGACACTTTTGAGAAAGTAGAATCACCTTTTACTAAAGCAATCTGTTCAGAAGTGTTATATGCATGAGACCAAAGAATATTTTTCCATTCTTTATGATAAGTGAAACCAGAAATACCTAAATCAACCTGATCAGAAGTGATTGAAGATGAAATAGCATCAAAGCTTAAAGCCTTAAATTTGTAAGAATAATTACCACCATTCTTATTCATGATCTTAACTAATTCCTTAGTCATATCAACGTCGAATCCAACTACTTCTTTCTTATTGTTATAAGATTCATATGGTGGATAGTCTGGAGATACTCCAATTAATAATTCAGTTTTACCATTAGATGATGATCCACAGCCAGTCATTCCAACAGCAAGTAACATAACTAATACTACGCTTAATAATTTTTTCATAAATATGCCCTTCCTTTTTTAATATTAAGAAAACAAAAACGCCTCTTGCTTTCGCAAGAGACGTCAATTAACGCGGTACCACTCTTCTTGATTTATTCCTAAATCCTCTCTTATCCTTAAGGCGGAATACCGATAATCCTATGTATTTAGATTATCCTCTCAAAAGTGCGGTTCATTCAACCTTCCATGCTGATCTCTCACCTGCATCAGCTCGCTGCGATTTCCAGTTAAACTACTCTCTTTGTCATTGAGTTTTCTTATGTATGTGTCTTATTATAATCAGACGATTTTAATTGTCAACAAGAAAAATGATATTTTTGATGTTTTTATGTATAAACTACATTTTCAATATATATTTATGTTAATCGCAAACTTCGAAAGATTTATTTCACAAAAGAGTGTATTTTATGAAAAACTTTATAAGTAAAATTAATTGGTTTTTCATATTGAGACAAGATCATCTGGATGTTTTCTAAGTCTTCATCCTTCTCTTTGAGTGCTTGAATCCATTTTAATGATGCAGCATGAAACTGATCAATCATTGTATAAGCATAAATCAATTTATAAGAAACAAATATTAATAACCCGCTCGCACATAAACAAAGAGCAGATAAGAATAATTTCATAAAAATCCCTCTTTTCTGCTCTCATTATATCAAATCAAATTGTTATTTAGAAGCCTCAATCATAAGCTTTGTAATCTTATTAGAGAAATCTACTGGATCATCAATAGAGAATCCAGCAATAAGTAATGCCTGATCAAATAGGATAGATGCATATTCATCAATCTTTACAGGTTCTTTTTCATAAACAGACTGTAATGATTTAAATAAATCATGATCCGGATTGATTTCAAGAATTCTTCCTGCTTTGATACCCTGTGCATCTGGCATCTGGTTTAACACTTTTTCCATTTCAAATGAAACACCATCACCACTTGCTAGACATACTGGATGAGATTTTAAACGATGAGATAACTTAACATCCTGTACCTTATCACCTAAAGCCTTCTTAACGATTTCAAGTAATGGCTTATTGTCTTCAGTCTTCTGTTCAAGTTCTTTCTTTTCATCTTCTGTTTCTAAGTCTAAATCACCTTGAGTGACATTCTTGAATGTCTTAGAATCATAATCTCTCATCATCTGTAAGCAGAATTCATCCACATTATCAGTCATATAAAGAACATCATAGCCTTTAGACTTAACAGCTTCTACCTGTGGTAATAAATCACATTTTTCTACTGTTTCACCAGAAGCATAATAGATTTCCTTCTGGTCTTCAGGCATAGCTTCTACATATTCCTTTAAAGTAATAAGTTCTTTCTTATCAGATGAATAGAACATCAATAAATCCTGAAGTTTGTCTTTCAACATGCCATAACTGTTATAAACACCAAACTTTAACTGCATACCGAAATTCTTAAAGAATGTAATATATTCATCACGTTCATTTTTAAGCATCTTCTCAAGCTCAGTCTGGATACGTTTTTCAATCTTATTTGCAATAACCTTCATCTTTCTATCGTGCTGTAACATTTCACGAGAGATGTTCAAGTTTAAATCCTGTGAATCAACAAGACCTTTTACAAATCTAAAATGTTCAGGCACTAGATCTTCTGCATGATCCATGATGAAGACCCCACGAGAATAAAGCTGTAACCCTTTCTTATAATCCTGTGAATAGTAATTCATAGGTGTTTTAGATGGGATAAATAGCAATGATGTATAAGAAACAGCACCTTCTACAACATTGTGCATGACTCTCTGAGGCGCTTCAAAATCATTGAATTTAGCTTTGTAGAATTCATCATATTCTTCTTTTGTGATATCTTTCTTCTGACGCTTCCATAAAGGAACCTGTGAGTTTAAAGTCTTGTTTTCTACAACATCTTCATATTCATCACTATCTTCCTTTTTTCTAGAAGTAGTAACATCCATCTTGATTGGGTAATGAACGTAATCTGAATATTTCTTAACAAGTCTTTCGATTTCATACTGATCAAGATACTTACTATAATCTTCTTCCTCTGTATCCTTCTTTAAGTGAAGAATGATTGTAGTACCATGTTCTGCCTTTTCTACTTCTTCAACAGTATAGCCATCACTTGTATCGCTCTTCCATAAATAAGCTTTATCTTCACCATATTTCTTAGAATAAACTTCTACTTCATCAGCAACCATGAAGGCACTATAGAAACCTACACCAAACTGACCAATGATATCAACATCGCTTACACCTTTTTCTAAGGCATTCTTGAATTCATAAGAACCAGAATTAGCGATAGTACCTAAATGTTCTTCTAGTTCTTCCTTATTCATACCGATACCTTCATCGGCAATTGTAAGAGTTCTATTTTCTTTATCAGCAATGAGGTTGATTGCCATATCTTCTCTAGAGAAACCTGTAATATTTTCCTGTAATGCTTTATAGTAAAGCTTATCACTTGCATCACTTGCATTTGAAATCAATTCTCTTAAGAAGATTTCCTTATGAGTATAAATAGAATTAATCATTAAATCGAGTAGTCTTTTAGACTCTGCTTTAAATTCTTTCTTATCTGACATTTTTTATACGCTCCTTTAGCACTCTAGTATTTTAAATGCTAAAGACAGTATACACACCTTTTTTAGCATTGTCAACATTTGAGTGCTAGACAATTAAAAAGACTGAAAAGAATCAGTCCTGCTCTTTCATCAACGAACTACTTATACGATAGATATTTCCAATTGGAATTAATGTTTTATCTAATAGAATTACCTTTTTATTTATTTCGTCTATATCTTTAAATTGTCCTCTTACAGTCATATAAGAACCACCCTCTTTATATTCATCTTCTACAAAGTAATCTATTGTAATAAAGGGATGTTCTTTTTTGTGAATAAGCAGATCACTAAGTACTCTATTTAATATCTGTCTTTGGTCTTCATCTAAGATGCGTTTTTGAGTTGTAAGTCTGCTAGCTTCACTAATTTTATCTACATGTGTTTTAAGAGCCGCAAAAGGTGCAAACTGAGCCGCTCTATTATTCATTGGCATTCTAGGATGATTAGGAGAAGTAGGATGTTTCATATTGATTATATCGTCGTAATTCATGCATTATGTCCTCCTATCATCTTGTTTCTTTCTCTAGTTGTCGCGCCTTCCTGAAGATCAGCCCCTTTAAGTAATGCGTTCTTGCCGTATTTCTTCTTAATATCAAGTGTTACACCCTGCAGTTTCTTTTCTTTAGATAAATCCACCTCTATCTTTTCTTCATCAAATAAAGAAAGCTGCTTATAAGTTACAGGAATATCATCATCACTTCTTACCTGCGAAGCATTGAGTTGGATTCTTCTAATTGTAAGTGCATGATTAATATGTGAATGATAGAAACGTAATAAGGCATCGCACATGAGCTTATAAGAAGATGTATATCTATCTAGATGAATTGTTCCATGTAGATGTTTTGGAAGTTTCCTTCCATAACGATCCTCCATGATTTCTCCATGATAGTCTTTCATGTTTTCTATATCATATCCAATTGTAAGAACAAGTTTGTTTGTGACAAGATGCTTTTCAAATAGATCTAAACTTAAGGATTCAATCATTTCTTTGAGAATGATTTCTGTCTTCCTATAATCATAGGCACATGATAATACCTGCCCTGTCCCAATACTTTTAGAAGGTGCCTTGTAAGCTTTAATAGCTGCCATTGTGCAAGGTTCCCATCCCCAGGCATGATCGATGAGTAATTCTGCATTGACACCAAATAGATTGTAGAGCTTTTCTTCATCTTCTAATGAGCATCTTGCGATATCTCCCATTGTGTATAACCCTATATTGTTCAGTTTAGTAGAAATACCCTTACCGACTCTCCAGAAGTCAGTCAAAGGCGTATGAGACCATAAAAGTTTTCTGTAGCCATATGTGTTTAAATATGCAATACGAGCCCCTTTTTCATCCGGCTCTTTATGCTTGGCTACTATATCCATAGCCACTTTAGCTAAGTAAAGATTCGTTCCTATACCTGCTGTCACTGTAATACCTACTTCTTTATATATATCGTGAATAATGTTCTGAACAAGATGAAAGGCATCTAATTCATAAGTATCAAGATAATGTGTTGCATCGATAAAGACTTCATCAATAGAATAGACATGAATATCATCGGGCGAGAAATACTTTAAATATATTGAATAAATGCGTGTCGAATAATTAAGATAGAGAGACATACGAGGTTTCGCAATAATATAATCTATTGCTTTATGTTTATTTTTATCTAGATTTGAGGCAAGAAATGAACGACCATCCAATGGTTCTCTTTGACGATTAAGTTGTTTAAGTTTAGCGATAACTTCAAACAGTCTTGCACGACCAGGTAATCCATAGGATTTCAGACTTGGTGAGACGGCAAGGCATATGGTTTTTTCTGTACGTGAGGCATCCGCAACAACGAGATTGGTGTCTAGTGGATCGAGTCCTCTTTCTTGACATTCTACAGATGCGTAAAATGATTTAATATCTATCGCTAGATATGTTGGAACATGCGCCATAATCTCCTCCTTGAGAAAGTTATTATAACACAAAAAGACAGGCACCGCCTGTCTTAAGCATCTTATAATGCGTTTGCTGCAAGATAACCAGATTCAATTGCTGAATTGATGTCTGCAACCCTGTTTGCATCACCGATTGTCTGCACATGGATGTTCTTTTCTTCTAATGCAGCTGTATCAAATGCATTAGAACGAGCACCTACTGCAAATACTACATAATCACACGGAAGAGAAACTTTACCTTCTGCAGTTTCTGCTTCAACTGTAGTTGCAGTGATTTCTGTTACCTTAGTATTAGTGAACTGTTTAACACCATGCTTTTCAAAATCAGCCATCATTTCTGGACGAATTGTAGTTGATTCTTCTTTCGCAATAGTATCCATCATTTCTACGATACTTACATCATTACCTCTAAGTGCAAGATATTCAGCTGTTTCAGCACCTACTAATCCACCACCGATGACAACGATTCTTCCTGCTGGGAACTGTTCATTAGAAAGTACCTTCCAAGCATCCTGTACATGAGGCATATCCTTACCTGGGATATTTAAGATGAAGTTAGAAGCACCTGTTGCAACAATTACTTCATCAGGCTGATCAGCTAAGATATCTTCGCTAGTAACAGCTTTACCTAAGCGTAAATCAACGCCTAATACTTTTACTTCATTTGCTAGATAATGAATAGCACGATTCATTTCTTCTTTTCTAGGTGGTACAGAAGCAATATTTAACTGTCCGCCTACTTGAGTATCCTTGTCATAAACAATAACATCATGACCCTTCACTGCAGCAACTCTCGCAGCTTCTAAACCTGCAGGTCCTGCACCTACAATAACAACCTTCTTCTTAGTATCAGCAGGTGTAATTGTTCTTTCATATTCATAACCATTTTCTGCGTTAAGGACACAGCTTAAGAACTTTCTGTTCTGGATAGAGTCTGTACATCCCTTATTACACATCATGCATAAACGGATTCTGCATGGCTGTCCATCTTCAATCTTTTTAACATAATCAGGATCAGCTAATAATGAACGTCCATAACCTACGATATCACATACACCATTTTCAATTAATGCTTCACCATTCTGTGGAGTAACGATACGTCCTACCGCAGATACTGGAATACTTACAGCATCTTTAACTCTCTTAGTATATGACTGCATGAAGCAATATGGCTGAGTACCCATTGCTGGAATAGTATCATTAAGATTACCAGTATGGTTAGCCTGTCCAACATGGATCATATTAACGCCTGCTTCTTCAAGTTTCTTTGCAAACTCTACAGCTTCATCAATCTTTAATCCACCTTTACCTCTTAATGGGTTATCAGTGATAATTGGAAGTTTGTAATCAATACAGATATGAGGTGCATGCTTCTTAATGCTTTCTACTACCTGTAAAGCGAAGCGTGTTCTATTTTCGAAGCTTCCTCCATACTCATCAGTACGATGGTTTAATACTGTAGAACATAAAGCACCTACTAAACGGTCTCCATGAACTTCTACTACGTCAACACCTGCTTCATAAGCACGTCTTACACATTCACCCATCTGAGTAAGAATTGTATCTAATGCTTCTGGAGTGACTTCATCAGTGAAATGAAGCATATCATGATGTAATTTAGCACGTGCTGCCTGCATATCACCTTTCTTAAACATTTCAGCTAGAGCCTGAACATCATATTCAGGATGGAAAATCTGAATACCTAATTTACAATCAAATTTATGTAATGCATCAGCTAATTCTTTATAAGCTGGAATCTGTTCATCCTTAAATAATTTTGGTGTTGGAGAAACAGTATTTACTGGTGCTACGTCTCCAAGTACGATATAAGATACGCCACCTTCTGCAATACGTTTATAGAAGTTGAAGCTCTGTTTAGAAATTGAACCATCACGTTCTTCATAACCAGTTGTCATTGGTGGGAACATGATACGGTTTTTCAATGTGATTGGACCTACTTTAATTGGTTCTAATAGTTTCATATTATCAATCTCCTTACAATACATTTTAACCACTACTATTATAGCGCTTTCATTTTACAAATGATAGTAATTATATGGAATTTATAGGGCGTATTTTGTTATCAAAAGATAAAATTATACGTTTTTTAAGACAAAAAAGTGCGTACATAAAAGTACACACCTGTATTTTTAATACTCTTTCATGAAGATAACCTGTGATGATTGTTCTTTAAAGCCATTTTTCTGATAAAAGTAATAAGCAGGAAATTCTCTTTCCGTAATCAACATAATACGGTCTATTCCTCTTTTTTTTTGTATAATC
>NZ_UQGV01000004.1 GCF_900540665.1 uncultured Catenibacterium sp.
AGAATGAATAAGAAACAGAAAATCGTTTCTACTACATTATCTACAGTAACAGCATTATCATCTGTAGGTGCTATCTCTAGTTTACCTAAGAACATTATTACTAATGTTCAGGCATTAAATGAGAATACAGTAGAAACAACTCAACAAGTACAACCAACAGTTAGAACAGATTTAGAAAAGGAAGTAGATGATGCAAACTCTACCGTTATTTCTACTGGAGCTGCATTACAAGGAGCAGAGAAACAGAAGAACGTTTCAGAAGAAGCATTAAACAATGCGAAAACGAACAAGAAAGAAAATGACGAAAAGCTTACTACTTCACAAAATCAGGTTGATCAAACTCTTGCGAAGGAAGTAAAGGATAGAGCACAAGTTGTTTTACAACTACAAGAAACTTTGTCTTCACAGAAGCAGCAAAAAGACGCTTTAGATAAAGCTGTAGAAGAAAAGCAGAATCAGTTAAATGATGCTCAGGATAAATATAACAAAGCGCAGGCTGACTATAGTGATTTAACTGAAAAGAATAAGGATACTTTAGATAAGTTGAATCAGGCTGAAAAGAACAAGGCTCAATATGAAAAAGACCTTGTCAGCTTAAATGATCAGCTTACCACTTTAAACAAGGACATTGAAACAGTTACTACAAAGCTGAATGAAGAAACAAAAGCATTAGAAGGCAACAAGAATACTCTTAATCAGTTGAATACAGAAAAACAGACTCTAGAGACACAGTTAAAAGCTTCTAATGATAAGCTTAATTCTTTAAAAGATGCACTTAATAAACAGCCAACAACTGAAGAAGTGACCCAGTTACAAAAAGACATTGATACTCTTGAAAAGGATATCGATACTAAGACAACTCAGTTATCTGCTTTAGATCAGGAAATTAATAGTTTAACTACTTCAATTGAAGCACAGAGTGCAGCCGTCAATGAAACAACAAAGAAAAAGGATGACCTAACTAAGCAGTATGATGCTTTAACTGCACAGGTTACTGAAGCAAAAACAAATCTAGATACTGCAAAGACTGAATATGATGCTGCTAAAAAAGCAATGGATGATCTTAACAACAATGTAGATACACCAGAACTAGCACAATTAAAGTCTGAACTCAACAATTTACAGAATGAACAAACTGCCTTACAGGCACAGGTAGATGTTACTACAAGCAAGTTAAAAGCAGCTGAAACTGAATTAGCCAATGCTTATACAAAGTACGACAACAACGTCGTAAACTTCTATAAAGAAGTCTACAATAACACTGGTTCTCTAGATGCGTATTATGCTTATAAAGAATTAGAGAAGTATGATGGTATAACAGTAGGATCAGCGACTATTTATGATAGCAAGAATTATGATAAGACAATGGCTTCATTATCTGATTTAAAGGAAGCACTTAACTATATTAAGATGTGTAACCAGATTAGAGCATATGAAGGTGTAGCACCACTTAAAGTCTCTTATTACCTTATGAGTGTATCAGCTATCCAGAACCAGTATTCATCAGTAAACCTTGGTCATTCTAAACTATATGATGTAGGTGAAAACCTCTACTGGAGTAGTCGAGATAACAAATCTGAAGATTTTCTCGATAAAAATGGTAATTTAGATATCAAATCTCTCTATGAACTAGGAAAAAATCCAAACTCTTCTAACATTCAAAGCAACAACCCATTTTATGCTTGGTGGACTGAGGAAAAAATGTTATATGAACAGACAGGCGACAAAAATGAGGCTGGACATTATTTCAATATCATTGATTCGAGATATACTTTAACAGGATTCAGTCATAATAATCAAATGCACGATTTAGAAATGTATACTTGGGGGCAGGTATTTAAAGATAGATTGAACTTAACCAATCTTAATGGAAAAGGACAAACTACTATCACTGGTCTTACAGTAGATGAATTTGAAAATGCTTTAAATGCCTGGATTTTAAAGAAGGCTAATGGTGTTCAAATTGAACAGGATAAAGTTAATGCCGCAAAAGCCGAATCAGAAAAGGCTACAAATGCACTTAATGACAACAAGCAGAAAATCAACAAAAAACAGGCAGAAATCAATGATTATAAGGATAACGTAAACGCACAATTTAAAGCTGCAGAAACGACTTATAATAACGCAAAGAGCACATACGATAATCTAGTAAATCAGCAGTCTTCAGTGAAAGCTGAATTAAATACTACTTCTATTCAACTTGATGCACAAAAAGACGCTTTAAGTAACCTTGAAGACCAGTTAAAAACTCACAAGAAAAATAAAGCAGTTTTATCTCAACAGTTGACTGATGAAAAAGCTTTATTAGTTAAAAAGAAAGAAGAACTTGCGAATGCCACTAAAGATAAAGCTGAATTAGAACAGGCTGTCAAAGATGCAAATGCTGATGTTGATCGTATCACTGCTTTAATTGGTGAAAATGATAAGAAGATCATAGCTCTTCAGTCAGAAATTAAGACTAATCAGCAGAATATTGATGCATATAAAGCTCAGTTAAATACTTTAAACTCTGAAGTAACGAGTAAAGAAGCCAAAAAGAACGCTTTATCTGCCAATATTGATATGTTAAATACTGTTATTGATACATACAATAAACAGTTAGAAGAATGCAATAAAGCGAAAGATGCATTGAATGCTGCTGAAAGTAACCTTAATAATGCCAAAGCTGAATATGATCAGGCTGTTAAAGACCAAAAAGCTCAAGCTGATGTCGTAGCAAATACTACTAAGAAGCTAGATGATGCAAATGAAAGTCTTGCAAAAGCACAAAGAGCGACTGCTGATTGGGAAGGTATTAAAGCAGGAACTATAGATCATTATGCACCTTATCATGATGAAGTATTAGATAACTTAGTTGATACTGTATTAGTTTATGTAAGTGCAAAAGATGCTGCTGGTTCAATTGAAACTAAGCTTGCTGATGCACAGAAAGACTATGATGAAAAGACAAAGACTTATGAAGATGCCTTAAATGCTTATAACATAGCTCTTACGACATATAATGACACTAAGGCTAATTTAGATGCATTTGATGCAAACTATGGTATTGTCACAAAAGATACAATTACTTTACCTAACAAAATGACTTATACTGGAAAACAAATTAAACCAGAAGTTGTAGTGAAAGATAGTAAGGGAAATGTTGTTGGTCAAAGTGAATATACAATCACTTATGGTGATAATACAGAAATAGGGGAAGGTAGTGTTACTATTAAATTAAGTGACGAATATTATGTTGGTACTATTACTAAAACATTTAAAATCGTCTCTGCGTCTACAGATAAAGATGACAATACTACTCCACCTGCAGATAAGAAGGATGATGCCACAACTACTTCTTCTGATAAGAAGGATAACGTTACTGTGACTCCTTCACAAAAGAACGATACAACAACTACAGTAAAGTCTGATAAAATATCTACTACTGTAAAAACAGGTGATTCATCACCAATCGTAAACTTTAGTCTATTAACAATGCTTTCTATGTTCTTCTATACATTATTAAGAAGAAAAGAAAAGAAAAACTAATATGAAAGGTACCCGGGCATAATAAACGCTTGGGTACCTTTTTCAACTTATATATAAAATAAAAACCTCGGATTTCCCGGGGTTATTTTCAGATGGCGTCCACGAAGGGATTCGAACCCATGACCGCACGCTTAGAAGGCGTGTGCTCTATCCAGCTGAGCTACGTAGACATTTATTTTTGACTGCTCATGTATAATACCATGACTTTTTATGTAATGCAAGTATTTTTTTACATAAATAGAAGTGTTGACACATTTAATTGTTTTCACATATAATATGAAGAAGTTTGGTAGTACTAACATTTATTAGTTAAAACTAATCAAGGAGATGACTATGAAAATCATTTGGATACTATTAGGGGTTATAGCCTTGATTCTTGGTACCTTAGGAATTATACTTCCTATTTTACCTACAGTTCCTTTTTATATGGCGACTGTATTCTGTTTTGCGAAAAGCTCATACAAGCTTCACCACTGGTTTACGCACACAAACCTCTATAAAAAGCACTTATATAGTTTTGTACAGAACAGATCTATGACGTTAATGATTAAATGTAAGATTATGGGTATGGTTACAGCTATTATGTTAATAGGGTTTATCTGTATGAAAAATGTACCTGTAGGAAGAATATGTATTGCAATTGTCTGGATTTTCCATATTCTTTATTTCTTTTTTATAATCAAGACGATAAAGAAAGAAGAGAGAATCAATGAATAAAGTAGAAAAGAAGAGGATTAAAGAACAGGAAACGATTGAAAAGATGGTTCATATCTATTGTAGAAAGAAACATCATACAAAAGAGTTATGTCCTGAATGTAAGGAATTAGTTAGTTATGCAAAAGCACGTAGTCAAAGATGTCCTTTTATGGAAGAAAAGACATTCTGTGCACATTGCAAGGTACATTGTTATAAGCCAGAGATGAGAGAAAGAATCAGACAGGTCATGCGCTACTCAGGTCCAAGAATGATTATCTATGACCCAAAAACGGCTTTATGGCATATGTTATGCAGTATAAAAGAAAGGATATTATCATGATTAAAACAAGACTTATAAGACTATTGTCACATTCTAAAAAATATATTATATATACTGTCTTCTGGCAGTGGATTTCTTTACTTGCACAAATCACAGCCGTTTTTACAATCGCTAAACTATTAGATGCAGTTTTAAAAAACACGCTTACTTTTGGTATTCTTAAATCAACGTTTTTATTATTACTGGGAGTAATTGTTATTCGTTATAACTGTGAACGTATGAGTGCTCGCTCATCTTATCTTGCCAGCGTTGATGTCAAACGTATATTAAGAGAAAAGATTTATGACAAGATGCTTCGCCTAGGTACATCTTATAACGAGTATGTATCTTCTTCTGAAGTTGTACAGGTCTCTACAGAAGGGGTTGAACAGTTAGAAACCTATTTTGGAAAGTATCTTCCTCAATTCTTCTATAGTTTACTTGCTCCTATTACACTCTTTATTATTTTAAGCCAGGTCAATTTAAAAGCGAGTATTATACTACTGATCTGCGTTCCTCTTATCCCTATGTCCATTGTTGCTGTTCAGAAGTTTGCAAAAAAGCTTTTAAGTAATTACTGGTCAGTCTATACAGGACTTGGAGATTCGTTCTTGGAAAATCTTCAAGGATTAACCACATTAAAAATTTATCAGGCTGATAAGATGAAAGCCGAAGAAATGGATCAAGAATCTGAAAAGTTCCGTAAGATCACTATGAAGGTTTTGACTATGCAGCTTAATTCTATTAGTGTCATGGATATTGTTGCTTATGGTGGTGCTGCAGTAGGAATGATCATTGCTTTATTAGAATATCTCCATGGACATATCACTATGCAGGGTACACTTTGTATCATTCTTCTTGCAAGTGAGTTCTTTCTCCCTTTAAGACTGCTTGGTTCATTCTTCCATATTGCAATGAATGGCATGGCAGCGAGCGATAAAATCTTTAAGATTCTTGATATTCCTGAAATGAGTTTGGGAAAAGAAATATTACCTGATCATAATCTGAATATATTATTAAAAGATGTTCATTTCTCTTATGAAGATGATAGAGAAATATTAAAGGGCATTGATATGACATTACCTGGAGGATCTTTTATCTCACTTGTAGGAGAATCTGGTTGTGGTAAGAGTACGATAGCTGGTATTCTTGCTGGAAAGAATAGAGGATATAAAGGTAATATCACAATAGGCGGTAGTGCTTTAAAGGATGTCAATGAGGAAGATTTAATGAAGCGTGTTGTATTAATTAGACATAACAGTTATTTATTTAAAGGAACTGTAGAAGAGAATCTTCGTATGGCTGATCCTCATGCCACAAAAGAAGAAATGGAAACAGCACTAGAAAAAGTAAATCTTTTAGGATTTCTTGACTCTCAAGATGGTATAAAAACAAAGCTATTAGAAAAAGGGTCTAATTTATCTGGTGGGCAGCATCAAAGATTAGCTATTGCTCGTGCTTTACTTAAAAAAGACGCATCTGTCTATATCCTTGATGAAGCAACATCTAATATTGATATTGAAAGTGAAGAACTGATTATGAATGTCATTCATGAATTAGCCAAAACAAAAACTGTATTGCTTATTTCTCATAGACTTGCCAATGTAATAAAGAGTGATCATATCTACTTCTTACTAAACGGAGAAATCAAAGAGAACGGCACACATATTGAATTAATGAAACAGAATGGTGCCTATAAACATTTATATGAAACACAGATGGCTTTAGAAAACTATGGAAAGGAAGGAAATGTATAATGAATAAAACAAATCGTAGAAGTGCTATTCAAATCATGGGACAGCTTATCGGTTTAGTGAAACCACTTCTTATTTTTATGATTGCTGCAATTCTTCTAGGTACTGTTGGTTACTTATGTGCTATCTTCCTCACCATTCTTGCAGGACTGGTAGTCGCTCATGGGCTCATACCACAATTATTTTTTCGCATAAGAAATCCACGTCTTGTCTTTATGCCTGTTAAAACAATCATGACTATAATGATTGTAATTGCTTTATTACGTGGGATTCTCCACTATCTCGAACAATACTGTAATCACTATATCGCATTTAGATTATTGGCTATTATTCGTCATAAGGTATTTGCAGCGTTACAAAAGCTATGCCCTGCAAAACTGGAATCTCGTGATAAAGGAAACCTTATTTCCATCATTACAACTGATATAGAATTACTTGAAGTATTCTATGCACATACCATTTCTCCTATCTGTATCGCGTTTCTTACTTCTTTATTCATGGTACTCTTTATTGGTCATTATCATTATTTAGCTGGATTACTTGCACTAGTTGCTTATATTGTAGTAGGTGTTATTATTCCTATTATTAATGGTAAATTAGGGAGCGAGGAAGGGATGACTTTTCGTAATAGTTTTGGTGAATTAAATAGCTTTGTATTAGATTCACTACGTGGCTTAGATGAAACCATCCAGTATGGGCAGGGAGAAGAAAGAAAAAAAGAGCTTGTAAGACGTTCTCAAGAACTTGCCAAACAGCAGGAATATTTAAGCTATAGAGAGGGGGCTCAGCGTTCTATCACAAATACAGTTATTCTTTTAGCTTCATTTGGTATGCTTTTCTTAACACTGTTGCTTTATCTCAATCATCAATTAGGTTTTGAAGGTATTATTACATGTACTCTATCAATGATGGGATCTTTTGGACCAGTTGTTGCTTTATCTAGTCTTTCTAATAACCTGAATCAGACTCTCGCAAGTGGTGAACGTGTTCTTTCTTTACTTGAAGAAAAGCCTTTGGTTGAAGAAATAGAAGGGGACATGGAAAGCAGAAATGTATTTAAAGGGGCATTAATGGATCATGTTACTTTCTCTTATGAAGATGAGATAATTCTTGATGATTATTCTTTGAAACTAGAACCGGGGAAGATTACAGGTATCCATGGTGTAAGTGGTTCTGGTAAATCTACTTTACTTAAATTACTCATGCGCTTCTGGGATGTCAATCAAGGAGCCATTACAGTAGATGAAGAAGACATTAAACATATTCCTACCAAACATCTTCGTAATATGGAAAGTTATGTTACTCAGGAAACGCATCTATTCCATGATTCAATTGCGAATAATATCGCAATCGCAAAACCGGAGGCAACTCGTGAAGAAATTATGGACGCGGCTAAGAAAGCCTCGATCCATGACTTCATCATGACTCTCCCAAATGGTTATGATACAGAAGTAGCAGAATTAGGGGATACCTTATCTGGTGGCGAGAAGCAGAGAATCGGCATTGCCCGTGCTTTTCTGCATGATGCACCAATGATTCTTATGGATGAACCAACTTCAAACCTTGATTCACTTAATGAAGGGATTATTCTAAAATCATTAAAAGAATCTTCAGAAGATAAGACAATCGTACTCGTTTCTCATAGAGTATCTACTATGAATATTGCAGATACTGTTTATGAAATGAAAGATGGTAGAATTTCTTAATAAGAGGATGTTTATGCATCCTTTTTTTCATGATAAAATACAAATGAGGTGAAAATTATGTTGTGTGATTATCATGTGCATACTATCTATAGTGATGACTCAGTGTACAAAATGGAAGACGTTATTAAAGATGGTATAAAAAAAGGAATAAATGAATTATGTTTTACTGATCATGTTGATTATGGAATCAAAAGAGATGTAGATGATCCTCTTGGCCATGTATATCTTAATGGTCAGCCAATTTCTAATGTTGATTATCCAGAATATTATAAGGAATATCTATACTTAAAAGAGAAATATAAAGACCAGATAACTTTAAAGTTTGGACTAGAATTCGGCATTCAAGTACATACTATCCCAAAATATGAAGCTCTATTTAAACAATATCCTTTTGATTTTATTATTCTTTCTATTCATCAGGTAGATGATCTGGAATTCTGGACAGGAGATTACCAAAAGGGAAGAACAGAAAAAGAATATTATGAAAGATATTATCAGGAGCTATATGATGTTGTAAATCACTATCATGATTATAGTGTTCTAGGTCACATGGATCTTATTAAGCGTTATGATGATCATGATGGTTATGACAGTTTTAATAATCATAAAGAAATTATTACGAATATTCTTGAAACAGTCATAAAAGATGGCAAAGGAATTGAAATCAATACTTCTTCTGTACGTTATGAGGTAGGTGACCTGACACCTTCTAGAGATATCTTAAAATTATATTTAAAACTAGGTGGTACAATTATTACAATTGGCAGCGATAGTCATCAAGAAGATCATTTAGGTGCTTATATAGAGGATACAAAAAAAGAACTAAAAGAACTCGGTTTTAAACAATATTGTACTTATAATAAAATGGTTCCAGAATTTCATTATTTATAAAATTCAAAAAAAGATTGAATAAATCATGGATATCTTGATTTTGAAGAAAATACAAGTGTTTTTATATAAAAAAAGGCTTGCATTGCATCTCTTGGCATGTTATTATACATGAGCAGTCAAGAGAGATGTCTACGTAGCTCAGCTGGATAGAGCACACGCCTTCTAAGCGTGCGGTCATGGGTTCGAATCCCTTCGTGGACGCCATCTAACAATCACCTCGGTTCATCCGAGGTTTTTTTGTGCATCATTTTAAAAAAGAAATTATTTATAACACCTTATTATAGGCATTATGAGCAGTATCTTACGAGAAATAATTATCAAAATCCTTTATAATCATAGATGTAGAAAGGAATTGGTGATGAATATGTTAAAAAATGAACACTCTTTATATCGTTTGATGAATATTTATATGAATGATTCCCTTGCCGGAATTCGTTTCTTTTATAATATTAAATGGCCAGAAGGCTATCATTGTGAGGAATGTGGCTGTTCTCATTATATATATGATCAGGAAAACAGATGCTTCATATGTGCAAAGTGCGGCCATAAAGAAGATCTACTCGCACATACTGTTTTTTCTGAATGTCTAGATAATCCAAATTCACTTATCTTAGGATTATATTTATGTTTGACAAGTAAACGAAGAGTCAGTCAAAAGGAACTCGCTCAGCTCGTAACCATTCCGGTTAAGAGTGCAGCAATCTTGATTAAAAATACTGAAATGATAGATGAATGTAATATTAAGGAAGAAATTATTAAAAAGATGTTTGAAAATAGTGAAAGTCCCTTATTAAAAAATGTATCTTATACTAAAAACAATCAGTCAAATCGTGCTATAATACCTACGAAAGCAGGGTGATTAGTATGACAGAAACAACTGGTTCAATCATTAATATAGTTAATACAGGTCAAACAATTACATTAACCGTAAAATATATGGTCGATCATCATGTATATGCCTTTAAGGAGGAAGCCGTTTTAAAACCAGCAAAACAATTACTTTTGTTTAAGTCAAAAAGAAAAGTACCTGTATTAGGTACTTTAAGAGTAGGGCAGGACGTTGCTGTCTATTATGATGAAAAACATCCAAGTACTGCTTATCTAAAAGATAACATCAAATAGAGCGTTTATAAGCCTCTAAGAAGATGATAAAGGATAAAAAGGCAAGCCATTCAAATAGGCCTGTAATATCTGCAAGAAAGCATAGTACAGTTGTCAACATGATACATAATGACATCAACAGCTGTAATAATTTGTAAGCTAAGTATGTATTGGTTTGATGTAAGTCATAGAGAATCATCGCAAGGGTGATGACCACAAATACGAGTCCAATAAAACCGGCATAAGTATGACATTCTGAAAAAAAATCATGACTTGATCTTTTAAATGGCATAAATAAACTGGCTATAAGACAGATTCCTGATATATGGACAAGTGCTTTGCGTTTGGTTATCTTATAGAGCTGATACCAATAATACATCAAAAATACAAAAAAGAAGCACTGCATTGGATAATGATATTGTGGCATGCTCATGACACCCGAAAGATTATTACGTATTGGATTGAGTCTTGTCGCAAAATAGGCAAGTATTGTAAGAAAAATGATGTGTACCATAAAAACCTCCTGCTTCATTATAACGGCTTCTATTTGAGAAGAGTAGAAAGATATGCTAAAATATATTAAATGTGATAGGTTGAACATATTGAAAGGAGTATTATGAAACACAATAATGTTAAAATCATGCCTCTAGGTGGTCAAGCTGAAGTAGGCAAGAGTATGTACAGTATAGAAGTTAATGGAAAGATCTTCATCATTGATGCTGGTTATCGTTTCCCGGATTTGGATAAACTTGGTGTTGATATTATCATTCCAAGTTTTGATTATTTAATTGAAAGAAAGAAGGATATTGTTGCTATTATTATTACACATGCACACAATGATGTAATGGCTGCACTTCCTTACTTATTGAATGCAATTCAGGGTGTTCCTGTCTATGCACCTAGTTTAACAGCAGATTTAATTGAGATGATGATTGATCATTATCAGAGACATCAGAAGAAGAATCTTCATATGGAATTGATTCGTGTAAGACGTGATGATTCTATTAAGATTGCAGGTATTCCAGTAGAATTCTTCCCTGAAACACATTCTATTCCAGGAAGTGTTGGTGTAGCTATCTGGACACCTGATGGATATGTTGTTTATGGTGGAGAATTTATTATTGATTTTGGTTCTCCTGAAGGATTTAGATGTAATATCCAAAAGATGATGGAAATTGGTAAGAAGGGCGTACTTGCCTTAATGGTTGAATCTTCAGGAGCAAGTAATCCTGGTTATACTTCACCAAATCATAAGCTTACAAATAAGATTGAATCCATGTTTGAAGATGCATCTGGTAGAATTATTATTTCTTCTTATGCCCAGAATGTCTTTAGAACAAAAGAAATTGTAGAACTCACCAAAAAGTATCATCGTCAGATTGTCTTCTATGGACGTGATAAATATGATCAGACAAATAGTATTCTTCGTCTAGAAAGAACAACACATAAGCCTGTTATTACTGTTCCAAGTAAATATCTTGGTAAGAAAGAAAATGTTGGTATTCCTGCTAAGGATTCAAGTTATGTTATTCTTTTAAGTGGTGCACCTAATACTATTTATAGTGATATTTGTGATATTCTTGATGGTGGCGATGAATTATTAAAGATCAGAGAAGGCGATACATTTATTGTTGCTTCTCCGGTACTACCTGGTACAGAAAAGATTGCGAATAAGGCTCAGAATGATTTATTCAGAACACCTGCCGATGTTCATATTCTTAAAAATAAACAATTACCTTCAATGCATGCATCTATTGAAGACATTAAAGTATTCATTCAGTTATTTAACCCTAAGTATTATGTACCAATTAAAGGTGAATACCGTCGTTTTGTAGCCAATGCACATATTGCAAATGAAATGGGTATTGATAATGACCATATTGTGATTTTGGATAATGGTGAAAAGTGTACTTTCGAAAATGGACAGCTTGAAGAAGGTAGAGAAGTTATTGAAATCGAAGATGTCATGATTGATGGTATCGGCGTTGGTGATGTTGGTGAAAAGGTTATTGATGACCGTATTCAGTTATCTAATGATGGTATTGTTGTTGTAGGTGTCACTATTGATTCACGTACAAAAGAAATTATTGCCCAGACAGACTGTCAGACTCGAGGATTTGTTTATTTAAAAGATTCTGGTTATGTCATTAAAGAAATCATTAACGTCTGTGAAGGAGTTGTCTCTAAATTGAAAGATGATCCTCAAATGGATGTTCAAGATATACGTAATGAGATGAAAGAACTATCTATGCGTTATATTATGAAAGAAACAGGGAAAAAACCTGTATTTATTGGTGTTGTAGTAGAAATCTAAGCAGGATTAAATCCTGCTTTTTACAACTATGGAAGGGAGTGAGAATATGGCTGAAAAGAAAACAAAAAAGCCTAAAAAAGCACCTGTATCAAAACAGCCAAAAAAAGAGGAAAATAAATCTAACAAGATAAAAACAAGACTAATTGCTTTGTTTTTATTATTTATATTCTTTATAAGCATATGTCAATTAGGAATCGTAGGAAAATTCTTCCATACACTCATGGTTTATATTTTTGGCAGTATGATGATTTATCCAATTCTTATCATACTTTCTATTATATCTGCTTATTTTGTTGTTAAGGGTGAGTCACCTAAATGGAAGGGACCTCAGGCAGTAGGACTCATTATGATGATTATTGGGATCCTGCTTATTTGTACCTATGCAGGTAATATACATTCAACAGGTAGTATGAATAATTATATAAAGCACGATGGTGTGACAAGCGGGGGGCTCATTGGATCAGTATTATATGCTCCTTTAAGCACTTTATTTTCTCCTATTGGGACTCTTGTTTTTGGCATTATTTTACTGCTAGCTGGTCTTGTATTATTCTCTAGTAAGTATATTCATCAATACAAGATAAAGCAGAATGAAAAGGAAGCACAAAATGCAGTAGAAGTATTTGAAAATAAGAAAGAGAAAACTAAAATCAAAGATTTCTTTGCCCCTAAGCAGAAAGAAAAGGGATTCTTCCCTGAAAAGGTATTTGAAGAGAAAGAACCTTTAAAAGAACCAGATATTGTCCTTACTTTCAATCAAAAGAGCATGCGTCTTGATATTGAGAAGAAGAAATCTAAAAAGAAGGAATACAAGGACGGTGTTTATCAGCTTCCTTCATTTGATTTATTGAATCCTATTCGTAATACTGGCAACTTATCAGAAGAAGCCAAACATGCAAAAAGTACGGGCAAGATTCTTGAAAACATGTTTGAAGAATTTGGTGTCAATGCGAATGTAGTACATCTCTATATTGGACCAACTGTTACTAAATTTGAAATCAAGCTAGAAGCAGGAACACGTGTCAATCGAATATTACAGTTACAGGATGATATTCAGCTCGCTTTAGCTGCAAAAGAAATCAGAATTGAAGCACCTATTCCAGGTAAACCTTATGTAGGTATCGAAGTTCCTAATAAAACAGCAGCTATGGTTCCATTTAATGAAGTCTATCAGCTTTCTATGCGTGATCATACATGGGATAATAAGTTAGCTGTTCCTCTAGGTAAAGATGTCTCTGGTAATTTGATTGTCGCAGAACTCAATAAGATGCCTCATTTACTTATTGCAGGTGCAACTGGTTCGGGTAAATCTGTCTGTGTAAATTCTATTATTACTTCTATTCTTATGAAAGCAACACCAGATGAAGTAAGACTTATTCTTGTTGACCCTAAAAAGGTTGAATTATCTAACTATAATGGTGTACCTCATTTATTGTCTCCTGTTGTTACTGATCCTAAAAAGGCAGCTGGCGTTTTACAGCAGGTTGTTGCAGAAATGGAAAGACGTTATGAAGTCTTTGCGGATAATGGACAACGTAATATGGAGTCTTATAACATCTATGCAAAGACATTTAATGAAAAAGCCAAAGAAGAAGATAAAAAAGAAATCATGCCTTATCATGTTGTCATCCTAGATGAAGTAGCTGATTTAATGATGGTTGCCTCTAAAACTGTTGAAGACTGTATCATGCGTATTTCACAGATGGCTCGTGCGGCAGGTATTCATTTGATTGTCGCTACACAAAGACCATCTACTGATATTATTACTGGTGTTATCAAGGCTAATATCCCATCACGTATTGCCTTTGCAGTGTCATCAAGCGTTGATTCACGTACAATATTAGATGCAACAGGAGCAGAAAAACTCCTAGGAAAAGGGGATATGTTATTTAGTCCAATGGGTTCAAGTTCACCCGTGCGTGTACAAGGGGCCTTTGTTGCTGATGAAGAAGTGAGTCGTGTTGTTGAATTTGTTTCTAAACAGATGGAGGCAAATTATGATGAAAGCTATGTAAATGCAAAAGAAGTCTCTAATAGTGGATCTTCAGTCAATGACTCATTAGAAGATACAGATGAAGAATATGAAGAATGCCGTGAGTTTGTCATTAAAGAACAGCGTGCAAGTACTTCCTTATTACAAAGAAGATTCAGAATAGGCTACAACAAAGCAGCACGTATTATGGATCAGTTAGAAGAAAATGGTGTTATAGGACCACAAATAGGTTCTAAACCAAGAGAAGTGTATATTCGTGGCTATAGTGAAGAAGAAGATATCTAAAATATCTTCTTTTTTGATTAATTAAGCGTTAACACTTTATAAAGTAGCAATAAAGTGTTAAAATCATTGTATATCAAAAGGAGGAATTGAATAATATGAAAAAGCTTATGGCATCTGCTGTAGTACTTTCAATGGTACTCGTTGGCTGCGGTTCAGGTTCAGGTAAAGAATCTAAAAAACCAGAAATCGCTTTAGTCACTGACTCTGGAGGAATTAACGATAAGTCGTTCAACCAGTCAGCTTGGGAAGCGGTAAAAGAGTATGGAACTAAGAATGATAAGGGTTATAAATATTATAAGCCTGCTTCATTCGATACTGCTGGTTATAAAGATCAGATCAAGAACGCTGTTGACAATGGTGCAAAAGTCGTTGTTTTACCAGGATTCAAATTTGCTGCTGCATTAGGAACTATTCAGAATGAAAAAAAATACAAGGATGTTAAGTTCGTTGCAATTGACTTCACACCTACTGATGAAAAAGACAATCCTGTCGACATTGCGAAAAATGTTTACTGTGCAACTTATAAGGAACAGCAGCCAGGTTATTTAGCTGGTTACGCTGCTGTAAAAGATGGCTACACAAAGATTGGTTTCATGGGTGGTATGGCACTTCCTGCAGTAATTAACTATGGTTATGGTTTCTTACAGGGTGCTAACGATGCTGCAAAGGAAATGAAGGTAAACGTTAGTGCAAAGTATACTTACGTTAACAACTTCAATGAATCTCCAGAAATCAAGACTAAAGCAACTGGATGGTATAATAGCGGAACTGAAGTTATCTTCTCTTGTGGTGGTCAGATTTGTAACTCTGTCTTCGCAGCTGCAGAAGATACTAACAAAAAGTCTATTGGTGTAGATAGTGACCAGAAAGATGATTCTAAGACTGTTATCACTTCAGCAATGAAAGGTGTTAAACAGACTGTATTTGATGAAATCACTAATGCTTACAACGATAAGTTTGAAGGTGGCGCTCATCTATTAGGTGCAGAAGATAACTATGTTGGACTTTCATCTGATTTCTCAAGATTAAAGAAGTTCAAGAAAGCTGATTACGATAAAGTATTCAAAGAAGTAAAAGATGGAAAGATTAAGATCTTAACTAATGCGGATGTAGATCCAAATGCAAAAGGTGATCCAAATACAAAAGTATTAAAGGATACTTTAACTAACGTAACAGTATCTTACGAAAACTAAATATAACCTATAAAAGTGGCTTTTTAGCCACTTTTTTATGTATGTTCATATTGTTATGTTGAGAGATGTATTAAAGAATGAATAAAAAAAGCCCCTTTTTAAATCTCTTAAAAAAGAAGCAGCAATTAGATCAAAACATGGAAAATTGTAGTTTTTAAAATCAGTATCCAATAATGGTGTCAATTTATTATGATACATTTTTAATTGTATAAAAGTAGGGGGTAAAGACACATGTCTAATAATATAAGCATACAACCTCCTACGAAACAGTTACATTATCCCCTATAAGAACACAGATCAATGGGTTCCTATAAAATACATATATTCAATATCGAGACGTAAAGGGAAGTCTGAAATCCTTGTCATGAGAGAACTGTGGGGACTGCTACATATAGAAAAGTAACTTAAAGGTCTTTTATCAGTAATTATGTAAAATATATTTTATAACATATTTAAGATGCCATACGGTGGTGAACTATGAATTATAAAGAAATGCGAATGGGATTAAAACAATTTCTACTACCTAAGAATATTATTACAAACAAACGAGAGTTTGTAGATGGAATTCTAAGCTTAGTAGTTCATGAGGATGACTTAGAAATCATGTGTGATTAAATTGATGAATATCCTGATGCAACAGAAATAATATGTAACGCATTGGATTTGATTATTTAAAGAACTAAACCAGAAAGAGTCATTCGCTAGAATGTTAAAAGGACTAAAGCTTATATGCTCTGGTCCTTATTTGCTTTGTCAATAACTGCTTCCGTAGATTGTCTAAAAACAGCTGATGGCTTAATTTTAAGTTTTTCAAACGATTCTCTGAACTCTGTAATAAACTTAGTCTTATCACTCACTCTTACTGTTTTCACATTACTTTTTAATCAAATTTCTACCATATTGATTTACTTAAAAAATTAATTTTAAAACAATAAGAATTAAAACAATAAGAGATGCAATCTGAACGATTGTGGTAGTATCTTTTAATACCCTGTTTAATTTTTTTATTTAAGTCATACCCTCCCATACCAAACTCTATCATATTAATATTATTTTACATATGGACATTAATATAATCAATCCAATCTCTTATCAAATTTCTTATTTTGTACATGTTTCTTTATATTCAGAAAATCATTTAGTTATTTTTAAAGTGAACATTTTATAGTATAATACTGATAGAGGTGAGAATATTGGAATATGCTATTGAAATGCTAAATATCACAAAAGAATTCCCTGGTATTAAAGCAAACGATGATATTACTCTTCAAGTAAAAAAAGGCGAAATTCATGCTTTGTTAGGTGAGAATGGTGCCGGTAAATCTACATTGATGAGTATTTTATTTGGTCTTTATCAGCCTGATATAGGTGAAATAAAGATTAATGGACAAAGCGTTAAAATCAATGACCCAAATGATGCCAATAAATATAACATTGGTATGGTGCATCAGCATTTTAAGCTTGTTCATAATTTCACTGTATTAGAAAACATTATTTTAGGGGTTGAAGAGAAAGGGTTATTTGGCAAGCTCAAGACAGATAATGCGCGTAAGAAGGTGATGGGCTTATCTGAAAAGTATCATTTAAACATTGATCCTGATGCAAAGATTGAAAACATTACCGTTGGTATGCAGCAGCGTGTTGAAATCTTAAAGATGTTATATAGAAATAATGATATCTTGATTTTTGATGAACCTACTGCAGTACTCACTCCACAGGAAATTGATGAGTTAATGAAAATCATGAAGGAACTTATTAAAGAAGGTAAATCTATCATTTTCATTACTCATAAGTTAAATGAAATCAAAGCAGTAGCTGATCGTTGTACAATCATTCGTAAGGGACGTTATGTTGGTACTGTAAATGTGGCAGATGTATCAAAAGAAAAATTATCAGAAATGATGGTCGGTCATAAAGTTAATTTAACAGTTTCTAAAGATGAACATGAACCATCAGATGTAGTTTTAAAGGTGGATCATTTAAGTTATCAGCCTAAGACTTCAGATAAGCTTCTTTTAAATGATGTTTCATTTGAAGTAAGAAAAGGCGAAATTGTCTGTATTGCTGGTATTGATGGTAATGGTCAGAGTGAATTGATTTATAACTTAACTGGTCTTGAACAACCTAACATGGGTCATATTTATTTAAATGATGAAGAAATCACTCATAAGAGTATTCGTTATCGCAATGATCATGGAGTATCACATATCCCAGAAGACCGTCACAAGCATGGATTAGTTCTTGATTATACTCTTGGTGAAAACTTAATTTTAAAATCATATTATAAGAAAGACTTCCAGAATCATGGCATTATCAATTTTGATGCAATGAATACTTATGCCGATCGTCTTATTGAAGAATATGACGTGCGTTCTGGTGAAGGTCGAAATTCTATTGTACGTGGTATGTCAGGTGGTAACCAGCAGAAGGCTATTATCGCAAGAGAAGTAGAACAGAATGATGACTTGCTTATTGCTGTACAGCCTACACGTGGTCTAGATGTTGGGGCTATTGAATTTATTCATAAACAGATCATTAAGACAAGAGATAACAATAAAGCAGTACTGCTTGTATCACTTGAACTTGATGAAGTTATGAACTTATCAGATCGTATTCTAGTTATGTATGAAGGGGAAATCGTTGCGGATCTTAATCCAAAAGAGACTACTATTCAGGAATTAGGACTTTATATGGCAGGTTCTAAGAGAGGAGAAGGTTATGAAAAGTAATAAACCAGCTTTACTGGAACGTGCCAGCTTCAAATCAATTGTGTCTTCTTTAATTGCAATTTTAATGGGGCTAATCGTTGGTTTTATCATTATTTTAATTGCTAATCCTAGTGATGCACTACAGGGATTATCTATTTTATTAACAGGTGGCTTTAGAGAAGGGTTATCTAGTATTGGACAGGTTATTTATTTAGCAGTACCAATCATGATGACTGGTCTATCTGTTTCATTTGCTTATAAATGTGGTGAATTCAATATCGGTGTACCTGGCCAGTATTTAGTAGGAAGCTTCACTGCTGTATTTATCGCATTAAGAGCTACTTTTATTCCAGATAATTTAGTATGGATTTTTGCTATTTTAGGAGCAGGTATTGCTGGTGCTTTATGGGCACTTATTCCTGGTATCTTAAAAGCAACTCGTAACGTAAACGTTGTTATTTCTGGTATCATGTGTAACTATATCGGTATGTTACTTGTTATCCAGGGTATTAAAGCAACTATCTATAACTCTACAGGTGCAGAAAGTTATGCAGTACCTAGCACACGTAGTATTCCTGGTTTTGGTCTCAATCAGATTTTTGGTGATCGTGTTAACCTCGGTATCATTATTGCTATCTTACTTTGCGTACTTGCTTGGTTTATTATGAATAAAACAACTTTTGGTTATGAACTAAAAGCATGTGGTTTCAATAAAGATGCAGCAAGATATGCAGGTATGAACGAAAAGAAATGTATCGTATTAGCACTTATGATTTCTGGTTTCTTTGCTGGTGTAGGTGGTGCCTTAACTTACTTATGCGGTACTGGTAAAACTTTACCAATCACTGAAACATTACCTAACGAAGGCTGGAACGGTATCCCAGTAGCTTTACTTGGCTTCTCTAATCCAATTGGCTGTATCTTTGCTGCATTATTCATTGGTTATATTAATGTTGGTGGTAACTATATGCAGGCATTAAATATTGCGATTGAAGTTATTGATATTATCGTTGCTGTTATTATCTACTTTGCTTCATTCACATTATTCATTAAAGCCTTATTAGAACATTATCAAAGAAATAAAAAGAGAAAAGCAGAAATGCAGAATGAAGGAGGTAAAACAGAATGAGTATAGTTTATTTCCTTTTTGCTCAGACTTTACTATTTGCCATTCCATTAATGATTGTTGCTTTGGGTGGTATGTTCTCTGAACGAAGTGGTGTTGTTAACTTAGCCCTTGAAGGTATTATGATTATTGGTGGTTTTGCTGGTGTATTCTATTTAAATTATATGCAGTCTAATGATATTCTTCATGGTATGCCGCTTTTATTAACAGGACTACTTATTTCAGGTATCGTAGGTGTACTATTTAGTATGCTTCATGCCTTTGCTGCTATTCATTTAAGTGCTGACCAGACTATTTCTGGTACAGCATTAAATATGCTTGCTCCTGCATTAGGTATCTTTATCGCAAAAACTGTACAGGATGGTATGCAGAACGTTTCATTCACTAATGAATTCAGAATTTCTGAAGTTCCTGGACTTAGCAGTATTCCAGTACTTGGTGATTTATTCTTCAAGAACTGCTACTTTACTACATTCTTAGGCATTGCGATTCTTATTATTTCTTGGTATTTCCTTATGAAAACTAAGACTGGTTTAAGAATCCGTTCTTGTGGTGAAAACCCTCAGGCAGCAGATGCTGCAGGGATCAGTGTTTATAAGATCAGATATCTAGGTGTAGGTATTTCTGGTTTCTTAGCTGGTATGGGTGGACTTATTTATATCCTACCAATCTCTACAGAATTTACTTGTACTGTTGCTGGTTATGGTTTCTTAGCTTTAGCTGTATTAATCTTTGGTAACTGGGCACCATTAAGAATTGCTGGTGCAGCATTCTTCTTTGGTTTCATGAAGACACTGTCTTATACATATAACTCAGTTCCATTACTTGCTAAAATGTCTTTACCTGATACAACATATAAATTAATTCCATATGTTGCTACTTTAATTCTATTAGCATTCACATCTAAGAACTCAGCTGCGCCTCGTGCAGATGGTGTACCTTACGATAAGTCTAAACGTTAATAGACCTGGACTCCTTAGGGAGTCCTTTTTTCTTGCACTACTATACAAAAAAGTTATAATGAATAGAGAAAGAAAAGAGGTATACAATGAACAAGATCTATCAAATGAATGGATATCAACTTCACTTGATTTCATCTAAGAAATTTAAAGATATTACAATCTCTGTTCGTTTTAAAGGACGTTTTACAAGAGAAACAGTCACAAGTAGAAGCGTTCTAGGATTCTTAATGATCACTGGAACTATGAAGCATCCAACACAAAAGGACTTATCTAGAACACTAGAAGATTTATATGGTGCAAATCTTTCTGCTAATATTTCTTCAGCTGGTAAAGGTCATATTATTACTTTTAAGAATACATGTGTTAATCAGGAATTCCTTCCTATCAATGAAAATCTACTCATTAAACAGGTAGATTTATTAAATGAATTAGTGAATCATCCTTATATAGTGGATAACCATTTCGATGAAGAAATGACTGAACTTAAGAAACAAGAAATTACATATCGTATTATGGCTGATATGGACGATAAGATGGGCTATGCCTTTGATCGTATGGTAGATTATATGGGAAAAGGAAGTGTTCTAGGATTACGTTCTACAGGTTATATAGAAGATATGGATAACATCAACGCTTATACTCTTGTAGAGACATATAAAGATATGATACAAAATGATGATAAGCATGTTTATGTAGTAGGGGATATAGATGAAAGTATCGTTTCTATTTTCGAAGAAAGATTACAGTTCCCACGTGCAGTTCATGAGCCTTATCCTACTGCTTATATTTATCAGAATGAGCGTATTCATCTTTTAGATATCATTGAAAAACAAGATATCGTCCAGTCTAAGCTCGTTATGGGGTATAAGGCAAACTGCTGTACCTTAAGCAAAAATACAGCTGCAATGAGCGTATTTTCTAATTTATTAGGAGGTTATTCTCAATCTAGACTATTCCAGATAGTCAGAGAAAAGAACAGCTTATGTTACTTCATTCATTCAAGTTATGATCCAATGAATGGTATTATGACCATTGCAGCAGGTATTGATATGAATAATTATGATAAGACTAAAGAGTTAATTGGAAAACAGATCAAAGACTTACAGGAAGGTCATATCACCGATGAAGAATTATCAATGGTAAAAACTATGTTAATCAATGCATTATCTAAAGTAGATGATGATCCAGATTCCATTATCTCATTCAATTGGAGAAGAGATATCATTAATAGTCAGGATACTATTGAAGATAAACAGAATGCAATTAAAAATGTCACTAAAGAAGATGTTATTAGATGTGCTCAAAGTATAGAACTAGATACAATCTATTTCTTGACAGGAAAGGAATTCTATGAAGAAAACTTATTATCCAACAATTAAAGAAACTGTATATCATGAAAAGATGAGCAATGGACTTAATGTCTATCTCATGCCTAAGGATGGTTTCACAAAGACATATGGTTTATTTTCAACACGTTTTGGTTCTATTGATCGTAGTTTTATTCCTCTAGGAGAATCAGATTTAATTACAGTACCTGATGGTGTCGCTCATTTTCTTGAACATAAGATGTTTGATATGGAAGAAGGGGATGCCTCAGAAAAGTTTGCTGCACTTGGTGCAAGCAGTAACGCCTTCACTTCTCATAGCCGTACTGCTTATTTATTCAATACAGCTACAAATGTTGATGAATGTACTAAATTATTATTAGACTTTGTTCAGGAATTAAATGTCACTCCTGAAAGCATTGAAAAAGAGAAGGGCATCATTAATCAAGAAATAGGCATGTATAATGATGATCCTGACTGGCGTGGTTATTTTGGTGCTATCAGCAACCTTTATCATAATCATCCTGTTAGAATTGATATTGCAGGTACTGTTGAAACAGTGGCAGAAATTGATTATGACATCTTACAGAAGTGTTATCACACATTCTATCATCCTTCTAATATGATGTTATTTGTAACAGGAAACTTTGATCCTGAACACTTAATGTCTATTATTAGAGACAATCAGGCAAAGAAAAGTTTTAAGGATATGCCACCAATTGTAAGAGGGGATCATAATGAACCTGAAACCATCTATAAAGACTATGAAGAAAACGAAATGGATGTCACTCTGCCTAAAGTCAATGTCGCAATCAAGGTGAATAACGTCCCTCAATCACCTAAAGAAAAACTTAAAAGACAGCTTTCTTTCTACATCTTCATGGATATGTTATTCTCTAAAAGCAGTGATTTAAGAGATGAATGGACTAAGAAGGGATTAATTAATGATTCTTTCTTTACTAATTTCTCACAGGAACGTGATTTTTCTCATATTATCTTTGCAGGAGATAGTCCAAAACCTGATGAATTGATGGCTCATATTCATCAATTGATTGCAGATATTCCACATATGACATTAGATGAAGAAGCATTTAATAGAATGAAAAGAAACAATATTGGAACTCTTATTGGTTTCTTCAACTCTATTGAAACAATTGCTTCACTATTTAGTCAGTACTATTTAGAGGGCATCAATTTATTTGACTTATTTGAAGCATATCAGGCTCTTACAATCGCTGATATCAAAAATATTTTGCCTTTATTTTGCAAGGATTTAACATCTAATTTTATTATCAGACCACTTAAGGCTAACGCCTAGATGTTGACTAAAAAAGCGCTTATGCTATAATGAGGGTGACCTGAGAGTATATGGATTTCCTACATTTTTGATAAGGGAACCTGATTGTTAGAAAGACGGTGTTGAAGACCTGCTACGAGTAGGGATCCTAAAGTTTTTCACAAGGTACCCACCTGTATTTAACAGGGATAATCAACTCCTCTTAGGTCTTTTCATTTGTTTAAATTTTACAGGGGGGGTCATTATGGCTATTGATCAGAAACTCATCGATGAAATTAATGCACTTGCTCATAAAAAGAAGACAGTAGGTCTTACACCTGAAGAACAGGTTCGTCAGCAGAAGCTTAGACAGAAATACCTAAAAGAATTTAGAAGAGGCTTTGAACAGCAGCTTCAGAGCATCAAAGTTGTAGATGCAAATGGTAATGATGTCACTCCTGCAAAAGCAAGAATGCACAAAAAAATAAACTAGACAGTCTTTGTGAAAAGATTGTCTTTTTTATTGCCTTTCACTTTTGTAAAAAATGGTTTACACATCATTAAAATTATGTATAATGAGTGTGATTAGGAGGTACTCGAAATGGATTCGAATTTATCGATCGCTACAATAAGATCGCTTTGTATTGACATGATTAATAAGGCAAATTCTGGTCATCCTGGCATGGTCCTTGATGGCGCACCTGCTTTATACACATTGTTTACTAAGGTGATGAACATAAATCCCTCTTTGTCTAGTTGGCAAAATAGGGATCGCTTTGTTCTTGCAAGTGGTCATGCTAGTTCTTTACTTTATGCTTTATTACATCTTTCTGGTTATGATTTAAGTCTTGATGATTTAAAACAGTTCAGACAGTGGCAGTCAAAAACACCTGGACATCCAGAAATCACTATCACAGATGGTGTAGATGCATCTTCAGGACCTTTAGGTCAAGGTGTGCCTACTGCTACAGGTATGGCAATTGCTGAAAAGTTCCTTGCTGAAAAGTACAACAAGGAAGATTGTTCAATTGTTGACCATTACACATATGTATTATGTGGTGATGGTGATATGCAGGAAGGTGTGACTTATGAAGCATCCTCTCTTGCTGGTCATCTCTCTTTAGGTAAGCTTATTGTTATCTATGATGCCAATGAAGTTACACTTGATGGTCCTCTTTCATATTCATTCAGTGAAAATGTTAAGAAGAGATATGAAGCAATGAATTGGCAGGTTATCGAAGTGGCTGATGGAAATGATATTCAGGCCATCAACCGTGCATTAAAGCGTGCTAAGAAAGAGTTATTCAAGCCATCTATCATTATCATGAAGACTGTGATTGGTTATGGTTCTTGCAACCAGGGAACTAATAAAGTTCATGGTGCACCTTTAGGTGAAGAAGACGGTAAGAATGCTAAGTTATCTTATGGATTTGATCATGATCCTTTCTATGTTCCTGAAGAAGTTTATGCTGATTTCAAGAAGAATGTAAAAGACCGTGGTACAAGAGCATATAAGAAATGGTTAAAGACCGTTGAAGAATATGCTGAAAAATATCCAGAAGAATATAAAGAATATAAAAATGCTATTGAAGGTAATTATCATTTAGATATTACAGAACTTCAGAAAGAATTCAAACCTGGTTATACAGAAGCAACTCGTAATATTTCTCATAGAATTATTCAGGAAGTTGCTGCGCAGAACCCTACATTCTTATCTGGTACTGCAGATTTATCTTCTTCTACTAAGACAGCAATCCAGGGTGAAGGAAGATTTAGCTGTGAAAACTATACTGGAAGAAATGTATATTTTGGTATCAGAGAATTCGCAATGGTTTCTATCATGAATGGTATGACATTACATAAGGGTGTTAAGATCTCAGCAGGAGGCTTCTTAGTATTCAGTGATTACTTTAAAGCAGCCTTAAGAATGGGTTCTTTACAGGAATGTCCCATCATTCTTCCATTATCACATGACTCTATTGCAGTTGGTGAAGATGGTCCTACACATCAGCCTGTTGAACAGCTTGCAATGCTTAGAAGCAGTATTGATGTTGAAGTATTACGTCCAGCTGATGCAAATGAAATGCTTGCATCTTGGAAGATTGCTGTTGAAACAAAGAATATGCCAGTTGCATTAATTCTTACTAGACAGCCAGTAGAAAATCTTACAAATTCTACTTATGAAGATGTATTACATGGTGCTTATATTGCTAGAAAAGAATCTGGTGATCTAGAAGGTATTATTATCGCTTCTGGTTCTGAAGTAGGTCTTGCAATTCATGCACAGGAAGAATTAGAAAAACAGGGACATTCAGTACGTGTTGTTTCTATGCCTTCAATGAATTTGTTTGATGCACAGACTGATGAATATAAGGAATCCGTTTTACCAAACAGCTGCAGAAAGCGTCTGTCTGTAGAAATGTTATCTGATTTTGGATGGCATAAATATGTTGGTTTAGACGGTAAGGCTATGGGTGTTGATACTTTTGGTGCAAGTGCTCCAGCAAGTAGAGTCATCAAGGAATATGGTTTTACTGTTGAAAACGTTGTAAAAGAATACAACTCATTATAAAAACAATCAAAAAGGGAGGATATCTTAGGATATTCTCTCTTTAAATTAGTACTAAAACACTAAAACAATTTACAAACATAATCTACTTTGATATAATTATTTAACGTTAACGGAGGTATTTACAATGGTAGCAGGATATATTATTACTACAATTATTGGTGCTCTTGTTGGATTCTTCTTTGCAAGATGGATGTTCAAGAGAGAATTACAGAAAAACCCACCAATTTCAGAAAAAATGATTCGTGCTATGTTTATGGAAATGGGACGTAAACCTAGCGAAACTCAGATCAAGAGAATCATGAAAAGTGTTAATGATCAGTATAAATAAGGGATAAAACCCTTATTTTTATTTGACATGAAAATTACAATTACAAGACATTCTAAAACGCTTTGGAATAAAGAAAAAAGACTTCAAGGATGTAAAGATTCTCCTTTAAGTCCTGAAGGCATGGATAATATTCTTGCTTTAAAGGAACATATCAAGAATAATCATTACGATGCTATTTATTCCAGTCCTATTAAGCGTGCATATGATACGGCAAAGCTATTATTTGATAATCAGCCCATCATGACTGATGAACGTATTCGAGAAATGAATTTTGGTTTATTAGAAGGACAGAGAATCGATGAAATTCCTGAGGAATATAAAAAAACTTATCACGATTTATGGTGTCACCCTGAAATCTCTCAAGGTATTCCAGAAGGAGAAACCTATGATGAAATTGAAGAAAGAGTCAAGGATTTCTTAAATGATCTTGTAAAAAAGCCTTATGACAGTGTATTTATTGTCACTCATGGGTTCTGTTTTACAATCATCATGGCAACAATCATGAATCTTGAAAGGAAAGATTATATCAAAGTTAATAGCCCTGTTGTAGATGGCTGTTCTGAAACAATTGTTGATTATACAGATGGCCAGTTCCATGTGGAAGTCTATGGAAATAATGATTTCCTCCCACACCAGTCAAATGAATCATTTTCTAAATAATAAAGTCAAATGGCTAAAACCATTTGACTTTATTTTCTGTTCCATCTTTTATTCTTTTAATATTTGCACGATGTCTATAGACAATAAGTGCTACAACACATATATTAGTAATGATTCCAATTGTAGAATATCCAATAAATGGAGAAGCTACAAGAACAGCTGTTGCACCAAGTATACTAGATAAAGAAACATACTTAGTTGATTTCAGTGTAATTAAGAACACAATAACTGCTATAATAAAACCATATATATTAGTCATCAATGTATAAGCGATTGCACTTGATACAGCCTTGCCACCCTGGAAATTCGCAAAGATAGGATAACAATGACCAATCATACAGAATAATGCACAAGGATAGATAATATTTGCTGAAATGCCAGATACTTTTGCAATCCATCCTGTCAATAGGATAGTAATGATACATTTTGTTGCATCAAGAAGTATAACTGCCATTCCTGCTTTTTTACCAAGCACTCTTCCTGCATTGGTACCCCCCAGGTTATGTGATCCATATTGACGAATATCTGTATTATAGAATACTTTCCCAATAACTAATGCAAATGGGATTGAACCGTATATATAACTTATTAATAAACAAATGATTGTAATTAAATATTTCATCGACTCACCTCACAAAAAATCATTATACATAAATACTACAAAAAATCAAACTTTCCTATAAATTCCTTTTTGTGTTATACTAGTCAAGTTGAGGAGGTATGCTCATGTCAAATACACATTATGATGAATCTGATATTCAAATCTTAAAAGGTCTAGAAGCCGTAAGAAAAAGACCAGGAATGTACATCGGTTCAACTGATTCTCGTGGTTTACATCACCTTGTATGGGAAATCGTTGATAACTCCATTGATGAAGCCATTGCTGGTTATGGCAAGAAAATTACAGTTACATTACATAAAGACAACAGCGTAACGGTCGAAGATGAAGGCCGTGGTATGCCAACAGGTATTAATAAAGAAACAGGAAAGCCAACAACAGAAGTTATCTTAACAGTATTACATGCTGGTGGTAAGTTCTCAGAAGATGGTGGTTATAAGACTTCAGGAGGACTACATGGTGTAGGGTCATCTGTAGTCAATGCCCTCAGTGAATTTTTAGAGGTGACTGTCCATCGTGATGGTGTTATTCATACACAGCGCTTTGAAAAGGGTGCTACAAAAATTGGAAAGTTAAAGAAAGTAGGGAAAACAAATAAGACAGGTACAATTATTCATTTCAAGCCTGATGCTTCTATTTTCTCTACCACAACATTTAGTTTCCAGACAATTAGTGAGAGACTGCGTGAAGATGCATTCTTATTGAAGGGAATGACAATAGAACTTATTGATGAACGTACTGATAAAGATGAAACATATCAATATGAGAAAGGCTTGGAAGAATTTATTGACTGGATCAATAATGATAAGGAAGCTGTATCACCCATTATCTCTTTTGATGATACAAATAACGAAATAGAAGTAGAGATTGCGATGCAGTTTACACAAAGCTATCAAGAGAATATTATTTCTTTTGTTAACTTAGTACGTACTGGAGATGGAGGAACACATGAAGTAGGATTCCGTTCCGGCCTGACTAAGGTATTTAATGAATATGCGAGAAAGTATGCCTTATTAAAGGCAAAGGATAAGAATCTTGAAGGCAGTGATGTGCGTGAAGGATTGAATGCGATTATTTCTGTTAAGATTCCAGAAAAATATCTTCAGTTTGAAGGACAGACTAAATCTAAGCTTGGTTCACCTATTGCCCGTAATATTCTAGAAAATGTCACTTTTGAGCGTATTACTTATTTCTTGGAAGAAAATAAAGATATCGCAGAAAAGCTGATTGAAAAGATGATCAAGGCAGCAAATGCAAGACAGGCAGCACGTAAGGCTAAGGAACAGGCAAGAAAAGGCAAAAATAACCGTGAGGCGAAATTCCTTAGTGGTAAATTAGCTCCTGCACAGTCTAAGAATAAGCGTAAGAATGAATTATATCTTGTCGAGGGTGATTCTGCCGGAGGTAGTGCAAAACAGGGAAGAGACCGTAAATTCCAGGCTATTCTTCCACTTCGTGGTAAAGTTATCAATACAGAAAAAGCCACACAGGCAGATATTTTAAAGAATGAAGAAATCAGTACAATGATTAATACGATTAATGCAGGTGTAGGTGCTGATTTTAATGCAGATGATAGTGCTTATGATAAGATTATCATCATGACCGATGCGGATACTGATGGAGCACATATCCAGATCTTATTGCTTACATTCTTTTATCGTTATATGCGTGGTTTGATTAAAGCTGGTAAAGTTTATATCGCTATGCCACCTCTTTATAAAGTTTCTAAAAAATCCGGCAAGAAAGACAATGTCATCTACTGCTGGGATGAAAAGGACCTAGAAGCCGCACGTAAGAAGATGGGAAGAGGCTATGATGTTCAGCGTTACAAAGGTCTTGGTGAAATGAATGCTGAACAGTTATGGGAAACAACTATGAATCCTGAAACACGTACACTCATTCAGGTCACTATTGACGATGCCGCAATTGTAGAAAGAAGTGTTTCTGTATTAATGGGTGATAAGGTACAGCCTAGACGTGAATGGATTGAAAACAATGTACAATTCTCATTAGAAGATAGTTTCTTTATGGAAGGATAGGTGATCAAACATGACAGAAAAAAATATAATTATGTCCTTAGAGGATATCATGGGTGACCGCTTTGGACGTTATTCTAAATATATTATCCAGGATCGTGCATTACCTGATGTAAGAGATGGATTAAAACCAGTACAAAGAAGAATTCTATATGCTATGTGGAAGGAAGGAAATCTTCCTAACAAGCCATATCGTAAGTCAGCTAAGACTGTCGGTACTGTTATTGGTAATTATCATCCTCATGGAGATTCTTCCGTTTATGAAGCAATGGTACGTTTATCACAGGATTGGAAGATGCGTATGCCTTTAGTAGATATGCAAGGTAATAACGGGTCTATTGATAATGACCCAGCTGCTGCCATGCGTTATACTGAAGCACGTCTCGCACCTATTGCGCTTGATCTCATTAAGGATATTGATAAAGAAACAGTGCCGATGGCACTTAACTTCGATGATACTGAATATGAACCAACAGTATTTCCTGCAAAGTATCCGAACCTATTAGTTAATGGGGCAACAGGTATTTCAGCTGGTTATGCCACTGATATTCCTCCTCATAACTTAGAAGAAGTGATTGATGCTGCTATTTACCGTATTAAGCATCCTCATTGTTCATTTGATGAACTTCATCAATTTATTAAAGGGCCGGATTTCCCAACAGGAGCTATAGTTGAAGGGGCCAGCGATATTGCGACAGCCTTAAGAACTGGTCGTGGTAAGGTTGTTGTTCGTTCACGTTATAAAATTGTAGAACAGAAGAATATCAATCAGATTCTTATTACAGAAATTCCTTATGAAGTCAATAAGGCTGAACTTGTAAGAAAGATGGCTGAGATTCAATTTAATCGTGATATTGATGGAATCATTGAAGTCAGAGATGAATCTGACCGTAATGGATTATGTATTGCAGTTGATTTAAAGAAGGATGTTGATGCAAGAAATACATTGAACTACTTCTTTAAAAATACAGATCTACAGAAGAACTATAACTATAATATGACTGCAATCAAGGATAAGCGCCCAGTATTAATGGGGATTGAAGATATTCTTGATGGCTATATCAAACATGAATGTGAAGTCGTTACTAAGCGTTCTATTTTTGATCTCAATAAAGCACAGGAACGTGAACATATTGTAGAAGGGCTTATTAAGGCTATTTCTATTCTTGATGAAGTAGTCAAGACAATTAGAGCATCTCGCGATAAGGCTGATGCAAAAGTAAATTTAATGAATGCTTTTGGCTTCACTGAAAGACAGGCAGAAGCAATTGTTACATTACAGCTTTATCGTTTGACAAATACTGATATTGTATCTTTAGAAAATGAACAGAAAGAATTACAGGCTCTCATTGAAAGTTTAAATGCGATTTTAAATAGTGAAAAAGTATTAAGAAAAGTAATTATAGACGAGTTAAAAGGGGTTAAGAAGAAATATCCAACACCTCGTTTGACTGAAATTAAAGATGAAATCATGGATACGTCTGTTAACCAGCAGGCAATGATCATTTCTGAAGATGTTTATGTATCTATTACACGTGATGGCTACTTCAAGAAGATTTCTACACGTTCTTATAAGGCATCTGATGAGAATACATTTGGGAAGAAAGATACCGATATGCTTGTTGACTTATTTGAAGCCAATACATTGGATGTCATTCTTTCATTCACAAATAAAGGAAACTATTGTTTTGTTCCTGTTTATAAGTTAGAAGATTTCAAGTGGAAGGATCTAGGCAAACATCTAAGTTATTTAATTAAATTAGGTAATGATGAGAAGATTATTGGTAATATTCTTGTTAAATCATTTGATTTAGACCAGTATGTTGTCTTATCAAGCAAGAATGGACAAATTAAACGAGTAAGTATTAAAGACTTTAATGTCAGCCGTTTTTCTAAGCCATTAAAGTGTATGAATTTAAAAGATAATGATGAACTTGTCGGTGTTGATATAAGTGATGGCACAAAGGGTATTATTACTGTCACTAAAGCAGGATATGGTACTTTATATAGTGAAGATGAAATATCTGTATTAGGTGTAAAAGCAGGTGGCGTAAAAGGCATCAATATGCGTGATGATGAGGTTGCCTTTATGAGTGTCTTTGATCCTTCAGTTGCTTCTTCTTTATTACTTGTTTTAAATCCTGCTCATTTTAAACGTATTCATATAAGTGATATCCCAGCATGTCATCGTGCAACTAAAGGTACATTATTATTTAAATCATTAAAGACAAAACCAACTAAGATCTTTACTGGATTTATCTGTAATCCACAGGATGAATTTACTATTAAGAGTGGTACAGAAACAATGAAGCTTGTATCTAAAGATATCAGCTTTGGTGCACTAAACGCAAAAGCCAATACTTTAAAACAATGCCCATTTGACTTTATTGATGATCTACATATTTCACGCTCTATGGTTATTAAAGAACATACAAAAAAGAAAATAGAAGAAAATAAAGTAGATCTCACAATTAAAGATCCAAATCTATTTGACGAAATGGAAGGGGATCCTGATACAGAGTTTGAATTTATTTCAATGGATGATTATCTTGATGAAATGTAGGAAATATCCTTTCTACCTCTATGTAATTGAATAAAAATAGTGTAAAATGACCTAAGAAAAGGAAGGTATATATGACAGAAATAAGATGTTATGGATGTGGCGCCATCATTCAAAGCGCTGATACTAAAAAGCCTGGCTATGTGCCAGAGTCTGCTTTAAGCAAAGAAAAGATTCTTTGTCAAAGGTGTTATAAATTAATGCATTATCATCAGAAAATGGAATCTCATTTGACTAAAGATGACTTCTTACGTGTTTTACAGACTGTAGGAGAAAAAGATTGTTTAGTTGTTTATATCGTTGACTTATTTGACTTTAATGGTTCACTTGTACCTGGTCTTATGCGTCATATTGGATATAATGATGTACTTGTGCTTGCAAATAAAAGAGATATCTTACCTAAGTCTTTAAAGGAACATCGCCTTAATACATGGGTAAGAAGACAGTTCAAGGAATATGGAATCAAGCCTCTTGATGTTGTTGTAACAAGTGGCAAGAAGAATATGAACTTTGATGAAATCTTCGACAAGATTGATGAATATCGTCATGGACGTGATGTTTATGTCGTAGGTATCACAAATGTTGGTAAGTCTACATTTATCAACCGTATGCTGAAGAACTATTCAGATGCGACTAATCTTATTACTACAAGTGAATTCCCTGGTACAACACTTGACTTAATCAAGATTCCTCTTGATGATCATTCATCTTTATATGATACTCCAGGTATCTTGAACGAACATCAGTACACATCCGTTGTGGATGAGAAAGATTTAGCTTATATCATGCCTCAGGGCGAAGTAAGACCTATGTCTTTCCAGCTAAATTCTGATCAGTCAATCTTCTTCAGCGGTTTTGCGAGAATTGATTATACAAAAGGAAATAAAGGAAACTTCATCTGCTACTTCTCTAGAAATATGCAGATTCATCGTACAAAGACTGAAAAAGCAGATGAATTGTTTAATAGACATAAACAGTTACAGGTTTATGGACCTGCTTCATCTATGAAGGAAATGAAAGCTTATGAATTCACTTTACCAGAAGAAAAGCGTGATATTGTGATTTCAGGTTTAGGATTTGTATGTATTCATGCACCTAAAGGTAAGATTAAGGTTTATGTTCCTGAAGGTATTGATGTATTTATGAGAGAAAGTTTAATTTAGAGGATAAATGAATGTTAAATAGTAAACAGAAGAAATTTTTAAGAAGTGAAGCACATAGCTTAAAGCCAATCTTCCAGGTTGGTAAAGATGGTGTAGGGGAAAAACAGATCAACAGCATCAATGATGCCTTAAAAGCAAAAGAACTTATTAAAGTTAAATTATTAGATACTTGCCCTGAAACAGTGAATGAAGTGGCTTTAGAAATCTCAATGGGTACTAAAACAGATGTTGTTCATATTATTGGACATACAATCATCTTCTTTAAATCAAGTGAAAAAGGAATTTATAAAATATAATGAAGATTGGTTTACTTGGTGGTAGTTTTGATCCTATCCATAAAGGACATATAGAGATTGCAAGCGAAGCAATTACTTCGCTTTCTCTTGATTCATTTTACTTCATTCCTACTAAAAACAACCCTTGGAAGGATAATCAGAATGCCCCTGGCGCAAGTCGTAAAGAAATGATAGAGATTGCGATTCACCAGGATCCAAAAATGAAAGTATGTACTATTGAACTTGATTCTTTAAGTGATGAGAAGAATTATACAATTAATACAATTCATGCATTAAAGAAGATGTACCCTGATGATACATTGTATTATTTAATGGGTATGGATCAGGCAATGGCTTTTGAAAAATGGAAAAATGCGGAAGATATTTCAAAATCAGTTCAGCTTGTTGCATTTAATAGAGGAGGTTATCCTACAACTCATCCTAATTTAGAGACATATCACTTTATTAAGATGGATAATGTAGAAATCACAGCATCTAGCACAGAAATTAAAGAAGGGGCATTAGATATGCTTGATGAAGATGTACTTCGATATATTTCTAAAAATGGACTTTATCTTGAAACTATGATTAGAAATAGAATGAAAGAAAAACGCTATAAGCATACTCTTAGCGTAGCTTCTTTAACGAGAGATTTCTGTGAAAGCAATGGTATTGATCCTCTCAAGGGCTATATTGCTGGTATGATGCATGATGTTGCAAAAGAAATGCCTCATGATCAGGCTAAAAAACTGATGAAGAAGTACTATGCTTCTCATCTAGATCAGCCTGAACCTATCTGGCACCAATGGCTCTCACGTTATGTATGTGAGAATGAATTTCTTATAAGTGATGAAGAAATCTTAAAAGCAATTGAAGATCATACAACAGCTTCTACATCCATGAGTCTTCTTGGTATGTGCTTATATTGTGCTGATAAACTTGATCCTTTAAGAGGATATGATTCATCAGAACAGATTACTTTATGTAAGCATGATATTGAAGCAGGATTTAGAAACTGTCTGACTGATTTTTATGAATTTTCAACAAAGAAGCATCGACCAATCGACCCATGTTTCTTTGAAGTTTATGATAAATATGTAAAAGGAGAAAATAATGACTAAAGTAGAATGTATTGTGAAAGCAATGGACGATAAATTAGCCCAGGATATTGTGGCAATCAATATGGAGAACGCCTCTCCTTTATATGACACATTTATTTTATGTACTGCATCTAATAAACGTTTATTAAATGCAATTCAGGATAATGTTGTTGATCAGTGTGAAATGAATGGTTTTGAAATTAAAAGCATAGAAGGCCGTGGCAATGCAGAATGGATTCTCATCGATGCAGGAGACGTGATTTGTCATATCTTCTCTGAAGAAGCACGTAAAGAATATAATTTAGAAAAATTATGGAGCGATATGCCTACTATTGATATCAAGGAGTATCTTGCATAATGGCTGCCTATAAAGAGTTTTCTTATTATTATGATTCTTTAATGGACCCAGACTTCTATTCAGATTATTTAAAATTCATTCATGAACATGCTAATCTTAAAACAGTATTAGAACTTGGATGTGGAACAGGCTTGACTGCTATTGAACTAGCAAAAGAAGGGCATCAGGTTCTAGCCACTGATTTATCTGAAGATATGGTAAACATCACCGCCTTAAAAGCAAAGGATGAAGGTGTTGAACTTTTAACTGAAACAATTGATATGTGTGATTTTGCGCTCTCTCAGCCTGTTGATACTATTCTTTGCTTAACAGATGCTATCAATTATATTTTAGGTAAGAAAAAGGTACAGGATGTCTTCAATAATGTTTATGAAGGATTGAAATACAATGGTACATTCATTTTTGATGTCAACAGCCTTTATAAATGCAATGTAATCTTAGATGATTATCATGAAAAAAATGAGGATGAAGATTTCTTCTTCTCATGGGATGTGGAAAGTGACCACAAGGGTAGTATTACACATCATATTATTATTGATGAAGACGGTCATCATGTTGATGAAACACATCATCAAAAAACACTTCCTGTTGAAGAATATGTCAAAATGCTTAAAAAAGCAGGCTTTAAGTCTATTGCATATTATAGTGATTTTGGTGAATACCAGGAAGAATGTGAACGCATTATATTTGTAGTAAAGAAAGTGAGGGATTAACATGTTAGGTATTATTGGTGCAATGAAAGAAGAAGTGAATGAAATTCTTGCGTTAATGAAAGTTGAAAAAGAATACCAAGAATGTAATTATCATTTTTATGAAGGCTTCTTAGGAAAAAAAGAAGTTGTTGTTGTGCAGGGTGGTATTGGTAAAGTCAATGCAGCTATTTCAGCTACTCTTTTATTAAAGAACTTTGATATTAATCATGTCATCAATGTTGGTTCTGCCGGTGGACTTGATTTAAAAGAAAATGTTGGAGACGTCGTCATTAGTGAGAAGGTTGTTCATCATGATGTAGATGTCACTGCTTTTGGACGTCCTTATGGACAGATTCCTGATATGCCTCTTTACTATGAAGCAGATCCTGCTCTTGTATCTTATGCAAAAGAAATACTTGAACATAATGGCTTAACTGTATACAGTGGTCTTATTGTTTCTGGTGATCAGTTTGTTGCAAGAAAAGACCAGGTAGATGCAATTAAAGAACATTTTCCTGATGCATTATGCTCAGAAATGGAAGCTGCAACAGTGGCTCAGGTATGTACAGTCTTTAATAAACCATTTATTATTGCACGTGGATTAAGTGATATTTTTGATAAAGGCAGCAGTTCTATCCAGTTTGATCAGTATCTTAAGGAAGCTGCAAAGTCATCAGCACGTATGTGCTATGATCTAGCTCAGAAGCTCGTATAAATGAATAGAATTGAATTATTGGCCCCTGCAGGTGATTTTGAGTCTCTGCAGGGTGCTATTGCGAATGGCGCTAATGCGATTTATCTTGGAACAACTGCCTTTTCAGCACGTGCCTTTGCAAAGAACTTTAATCTAGAAGAACTAGACCAAGCAGTACAATATGCTCATTTAAGAAATGTTAGAATATTTATGACTGTTAATACATTATATCAAGATGATGAAATGAAAGATGTTTTATCATTAATTGATAGCTTATATGATTTACAGATTGATGCATTACTGATCCAGGATATCGGCTTATTGAAGCTTGTCCATGAAAGATATCCAGATATGGAACTTCATACTTCTACTCAGATGAGTGTCATGTCACTAGAAGCATTGCGCTATTTTGAGGATTTAGGCGTTAAGAGAGTTGTTCTTGCAAGAGAAAATACAATTGATGAAATCAAATACATCTGTTCTCATACAGATTTAGAGATTGAAGTATTTGCGCATGGTGCCTTATGTGTGGCTTATTCAGGACAGTGTTTGATGTCTAGTATGATTGGTAGAAGAAGCGGTAATAGAGGGGCCTGTGCACAGCCATGTCGTTTGCCTTATAGTTTGGAAGAAGATGGAAAAATCATTGATACAAGCTATTTGATGTCTACCATGGATTTATGTACATCTGATCATATTAATGAATATATCGAAGCAGGTGTCGCTTCTTTAAAAATAGAAGGGCGCATGAAGCGTCCTGAATATGTCGCTGCAGTCACTCAGGTGTATTCTAAAGCTATTAAGCATTATTATGATGGTACACCTAACTATACAAAAGAGAACTTCAATGATATGAAACAGATGTTTAATCGTCATTATACATCTGGTTATCCATTTAATGCCAATAAGATTGTAGATGAGACTTTTTCAGGCAATCAAGGTGTTTTTTTAGGTTATGTCAAAGGATATGACTATCGTAGTAAACGTGTCTCTATTGCCCTAAAAAATGATTTAACACAAGGGGATTCCATTGTCTTTACTGAAATAGATAAAGGAAGACCTGTCAATAAGATTTATTATCAGAATAAACTGATTAATAAAGCAGAAGCAGGAATGAATGTCCAGATTGAGTTTGATGATGTAGTAAAGAGTGGCACTGTCAATAAGACAATCAGCGTAGATACTATTAACCGCATGCAGAAGACGTATCAGGAAGAGAAGAAATATCGCCTGATTGATATGTATTTTAAAGCAGCTCTTAATAAACCATGTTCTCTTATTGTAAAGTGTGATGGAGAAGAGATTACTGTAGTGAGTGAACAGATTATTGAAGCCGCCTCTAAACGTGCAGCAACTAAAGAGAATATTACTGATCATTTAAATAAGCTAGGTCATACTGTATATGAAGCAAGCTCTATTGATGTTTCTTTAGATGGTGCATTATTTATACCTATCACCATTGTCAATAATATGCGTCGTGAGGCACTTTCTAAGTTAGATGAATTATTTGCCTTTAAGAAGTTGCACAAAGCTCCTGTAAAGGCAATTCAGCCTCTTAAAGTCATTCCACAGGTTGTATCAGAATATCATGTAGTAGTTTCTAATATAAAGCAGTTAGAAATTGCCCTTAAATATTATGATCGTGTTTATTATTACTATGATGACCATTTAAAAGAAGCATTAGCATGTTTTAATGAATATGGTAAAACACCTAATCTTTATCTGCCTCGTATTATGCATGATAAAGATATAGATGAAGTCATTCACAATCCATTATTAAAACAATTCAATACTCTTATTGTCAATGACTTTGGTAGTTATAGATTATTAAAAGATCATCCTCTTATTATTGGTCAAGGATTTAATATTTATAACCATTATGATGCTTATGCATTTAAAGAACCTGTTATTGCGTCATTTGAATGTACAAGAAAACAGATTAGACAGATGAAAGATTACAATGCAGATCTTATTTTACCTATTTATGGTAAAACAGAGAATATGATCAGTGAACATTGTGTTATTTCACAATCTTATTTCCATAAGAAAGTGCCTCATTGTGGTATGTGTAAAAAGCATAGCTATAAGATTGTAGATAGAAAAGGAATATCTTTTGATATTTTTACAGACACATCATGTCGTAATCATATTCTTCATAATGAGCCAATCTATGTTGAAAATCATCAATCTATGAATATTTCATATTTTATTATGCTGACTACAGAAACAGAAAATGAGACTGTAACCGTTTTAGAAGACATCAAAAAACGTACTTCTAAAGGGAGAAAAAGTGATTTAAAACAGCCTTATGTAGTAGGATATTTCAAATAACATTTTAGATAAAATCTATATTTTTTATAATTCCTAAATTGCCACCTTGATTTTTTTGTGTTATAATAAACCACAGATAGAAGTGGGGAGGTAAACTTTATGGCATTAGATATGGATCTCGCTAAACGTCTAAAAACTTATAGAACTTTTAAAAACCTTACACAAAAAGAGGTAGCCGTACATCTTAATGTACCTCATTCTGCAATTTCAGATATTGAAAATGGTAAAAGAGATGTAACAGTTGGAGAATTAAAAGTTCTTTCACGCTTATATGGACGTAGTGTTGAAGAAATCATGAGTGGTAAGAAATATGACTACTATAATATTGCGAATATTGCAAGATTATTATCTGAGTTACCAGATGAAGATCTTAAAGAAGTCATGTTCATCATTGAATATAAGAGAAAAAGATTAGAAGAGAAATAGTTTTTAAAAGGGAGATAGCGTACTATCTCCCTTTATTTCATATTCTTTACAAGCTTCTTAAATTCTTCTAGTAAATGCATACCTTCATCAAGTACTTCCAGGTTACAAATATGATGATCTAGATTATCATAAAAAATAACATCAAATGGTTCAGTATCAACAATTGCATAAGTCCCATAACCATAACTTCCACGATTGATCATAGCACTGCCTGGATTCACAAAAGTAATGCCATCATGAACCTGAATAGTAGGGACATGTGTGTGTCCATGAAAGCATAGATGACATTTATTTTCTTTACATGCTTCTATTAGTTCATCATAGCCACTATAAACGTGATAATCATTACCATGAGTCACAAATATGCCTTTATAGACTACATAATGAGGAAAAACCTCTTCATCATGATTTCCATGTACAACTATATTATAATCTTTAAGTAATGGATCATCAGGAAGTAATGATGAATCCCCACAATGTACCAATAAATCCACTTTATTTTTCCATTTTTTTGTGATATCTTCCAATATATCGTTATACATATGCGAATCGCTTACTACTAATATCCTCATTTTAACCACCTCTAAAATATTATAAATTAAATTTATAGCCTTTTGAATATCCTTTTTTCTATTATGCCGAAAAAACTTTTGGGTAAGTGTTTACATCAGCTCAAAAAATTAGTATAATTACTATAGAAATTAGAAAAGGAGTAATGACAATGAAAACAATTTTATTAGTATGTTCTGCAGGTATGTCTACTAGTTTATTAGTAACTAAAATGGAAGCTGCAGCTAAGGAACAGGGAGTAGAAGCAAAGATCTTTGCTTTACCATTCTCTGATGCACCTAGAGTATTAGAAGAAGTTGACTGTATCTTACTTGGCCCACAGGTTAGATTCCAGAAAGCTGCAATCGAAAAATTAGCTGCTTCAAGAAAAGCTGGTGCTATCCCTGTTGACGTTATCGATATGAGAGATTACGGAACAATGAACGGTAAGGCTGTTCTTGGTACTGCTCTTAAATTATTAGGTGAATAACATAAACATAGAGAGAAGGAGATATTCCTTCTCTTTTTTCTTTTAAAAATATTAAGTGCATTTAAAATTACTTTTATGGACAATTATTTAGTCTAAGCATATTTTTTACACTTTTCATTTATCTTTTTACTTAGTTTTGCTATAATGTTTAAAAATTTATGAAATCGGAGGATTCGACTGTGAAAAAAGGGATTATTACTGTAGTTGGAAAGGATCAGGTAGGTATTATTGCAAAGGTATGTACTTATCTTGCTGAAAATGATGTAAATATTTTAGACATCTCTCAGACTATTGTACAAGGCTATTTCAATATGATGATGATTGTTAATCATGATTCTTCTACTAAGGCTTTTAATGATTTATCAGATGAACTTGCTGCTTTAGGCAAGGAAATTGGTGTTGATATTAAAATTCAGCATGAAGAAATTTTTAATATGATGCATAGATTATAAGGAGATGTGGAGATGATTAATCAATTCGAAGTTATTGAAACAAACAAAATGATTGAACAGGAAAATCTTGATGTAAGAACAATTACAATCGGTATTAGCTTATTTGAATGTATTGATTCTTCATTAGATGTTCTTTGTGACAATATTTACAACAAAATCATGTCTACTGCAAGAAATCTTGTACCAGTAGGACAGTCTATTGAAAAGAAATATGGTATTCCTATTGTGAATAAGCGTATCTCTGTTACGCCTATTGCAACAATCGGATCTTCAGCCTGCAAGAAACCAGAAGACTATGTACAGATTGCAAAGACATTGGATAAATGTGCCAAAGAACTTGGTATCAACTTCATTGGTGGTTACACTGCTATCGTTTCTAAGGGTATGACTAAAGCAGAACGTATGCTTATTGAGTCTATTCCACAGGCTATGAAGGAAACTGAATTTGTATGTTCAAGTGTTAATGTAGGTTCTACTAAGACTGGTATTAATATGGATGCTGTCGCATTACTTGGACAGATTGTGAAAAAGACTGCATATGCAACTAAAGATATTGAATCTATCGGTTGTGCTAAGCTTGTTATTTTCTGTAATGCCCCAGATGATAACCCATTTATGGCTGGTGCCTTCCATGGTATAAGTGAAACTGATGCTATTATTAATGTTGGTGTTAGTGGACCTGGTGTTATGCATAAAGCAATTAAGAATGCGAAAGGTAAAGACTTTGGTGAACTTTGCGAAGTCATCAAGAAAACAGCATTTAAAATCACTCGTGTTGGTCAGTTAGTTGCTTTAGAAGCTTCTGAAGCATTAGGTATTCCATTTGGTATTATTGACTTATCTTTAGCACCTACACCAGCTATTGGGGACTCTATCGCAGACTGCTTACAGAGCATGGGTCTTGAAAGAGTAGGGGCTCCAGGTACAACTGCCGCACTTGCAATCTTAAATGACCAGGTTAAAAAGGGTGGCGTCATGGCATCTTCTTATGTAGGTGGCCTGTCAGGTGCTTTTATTCCAGTCAGTGAAGACCAGGGGATGATTGATGCAGTCAATGCAGGTTCTTTAACTTTAGAAAAGCTAGAAGCAATGACTTGTGTATGTTCTGTAGGTCTTGATATGATTGCTATTCCTGGCGATACAAAAGCTGAAACAATCTCTGGTATTATTGCAGATGAAATGGCTATCGGTATGATCAACCAGAAAACAACTGCTGTTAGACTTATTCCAGTTATTGGTAAGGATGTAGGAGATACAGTTGAATTCGGTGGTTTATTAGGTTATGCTCCAATCATGCCAGTTAATTCATTCTCATGTGATGAATTCGTTAATCGTGGTGGACGTATTCCTGCACCTATCCATAGTTTCAAGAACTAATGAAAGAAGGTTTTATCCGTGTATTTAAATGATTTAACCGTATATTATCAGCTTACTGATGACGAAGATGTACTTTTCCTTTTAAAGAATGTTGACCAGCTAGACAACAAAGCTATTGAACATGATTTTATTGCAAAATTCCTACAGGTGGCTGAAAAATATGATCTTCATGATAACCTCATGAAGAGTCTTCTTACACATCTGCTTGCTATGCATGAAAATGCATTTTCACTCTCACTCGAACGTGTAGCAGACGTGAATGACACATTAAAAGCACTTGTTATGAGAGATCTTACTTATTTCTATAATCTTTTTCATTCATCATTTGATGATTTAGAGGGATTAAATAGAGAAATCTTTTTCCACTTCTCTCATTCTAAACCAATTATCAACAAAGAGATTTATGAAGTCTTCCGTAAATTACAAAATAATCTTGCAGAAAGCACATCAGTTGAAGATTTTTATAACATCCTCTATAATCATTATCACAAGTATGGTGTTGGTAAATACGGTTTAAATAAAGCTTTTAGATATGTAAATGGAAGTATCGTTTCTATTAATCATATAGAAGATAACACACTTGAACAGCTCATTGGTTATGAACGTCAAAAAGAACGTTTAATTACGAATACAGAAGCATTCATTAAAGGTAAAAAAGCAAACAATGTCTTATTATATGGTGATAATGGAACTGGTAAATCATCAAGTATTAAAGCTATTTTAAATCGTTATTATAAAGATGGTTTAAGAATGGTTGAGGTGTATAAGCATCAATTCGTTCATCTTCCCGAAATCATCGGAGAATTACAGAATCGTAACTATAAGTTCATTATCTTTATGGATGATCTCTCTTTTGAAGAATATGAAACAGAATATAAGTACCTAAAAGCAGTGATTGAAGGTGGATTAGAAAAGAAGCCTGATAATGTACTTATTTACGCTACAAGTAACCGTAGACATCTGATCAAGGAAACTTGGGGTGAAAGAGATGATTCTGAAATCAATGTGAACGATGCAAAACAGGAAAAGTTATCACTTGTTGCCCGTTTTGGTGTTCAGATTCTTTATGTTCACCCAGATAAGCAGCACTATCTTGATATAGTGGATGGACTTGCAGATCAGTACAACCTAAATATTGATCGTGAAGAACTCCATCGTTTAGCTATGGAATGGGAATTAAGAAACGGAGGCTATTCTGGGCGTGTAGCTAAACAATTTATACATATGATGCTTGGAAAATAAGATGAAACCCTTAAAATTATCTGATTTAAATACTGTATTACCTTTTCTAGATAATGCAGATTACGAAGGTTATAACTCAAATTTTGTTACAATGATGATGTGGAATCATGAATATCATATTGAATATGAAATTCATGACCACTTCTGCATTATGCTTCATAACTATAAAGGTCATCGCTTTTTTGCGATGCCTTTTGCGTCTCATGAATACTACAAAGAAGCTATTGAATATATGATTAATTATGCAAAGGAACATAAATTTCCATTTATGATTGATTGTGCAGTCCCTTCTTTTGTAGAGGAATTAAAAAAGGTATGCCCGGGAAAATTTGTTTATGAGCATACAAGAGATTTAGATGATTATGTCTATGATAAAGAGAAATTAATCACTTTATCGGGCAAGAAGATGCAGAAAATGAGAAATAACTACCATAACTTCATCTCACAATATCCTGATTATGAATACCGTACACTTAATGCGGATGAGGATATGCCAATGATTTTTAACGATCTTCTCAAATGGGAGAGGGGAGAAAGTGAACAGAGTGAATCTTTGACTTCTGAAGTGTATGGTATTATGTATCTTCTCTCTACGCAGGATCAGCTGCCAATTAAGATTGGTGGTATTTTCATCAAGGATGAATTAAAGGCATTTATGATTGGCTCTCCTTTAAAACATGAAACAATACAAATTCATATTGAAAAGGCAGATAAAACTATCAGGGGACTTTATGTCACTTTAAGAAAAGAATTCTTAGAACATGAATGTGCTGATTTTAAATATGTGAATAGAGAAGAAGATATGGGAATAGAAAATCTTCGTATCTCTAAGGAGCGTATGCATCCTTGTAAAATGGTTGAAAAGAGCCGTATCTATATCAATGATGCCATTGTTGAACAGGCGAATGATGAAGATATTGAAGATATTAAAGAAATCTGGATGGATCGCTTTGAAGATGAAGATGAAATCTCTACTGAATTCTATTTCAAATATCGATTCAAGTTAGAGAATAGTTATGTAGTCCGCTTTAAGAATAAAATCATCTCTGCATTGCAGATTGTTCCTTTTAAGGTAAAAGATTATGAAGACAGCTATTTTATTCTAGGTGTGTCTACTAGAAGAGATTATGAAGGACAGGGATTCATGAAATTATTAATGAATCATGTATTAGAGGTTTTTAAAGGCAAGCGTATTTATCTTCAGGCTTATCATCCTGAAATCTATGTGCCTTTTGGCTTTAAAGAATCACATAGACATATTCTTTATAAGCTTGACAAAGCAAAATATGCGCTTCCTAGTAGTATTTGCCTGTCCCAGGATATTAATCATCTCTATGATGCGTATAATCTCTATGTTAGAGATTTTAGCCATTATTTAATACGTGATGAAGACTATTTTAATAATTATTTAAGAAAAAGGTGTGCTGCATTTAACGATTCTATCCTAACATTTAAAAATGAGTATGGACAACAGGGATATATGATTTATAATGATAGGGGGAAGTTTGTCTATATTTCAGAATTTATATACAATAAAGAATATTTAGATGACATCCTTAAAACGATTTCTGTTTATTTCTATAAAGACATTCGCATCGAAACAGATTGCATGGCGTCTATTCATGGTGAAAAAACAGATATGATCACAATGATGTGTAATCAGGAGGATGATACACCTCTTGAGAAGCGCTATATCAATGAAATCTATTAAACAGGAGGCTATTATGATCAAGAATCATGATGAATTACATGAAGAGTGTGGAGTAGTTGCTATATGGGGAGATGACAATGCTGCTCAATTAACATATTATGGCCTACATTCTTTACAACATCGTGGACAGGAGGCTGCCGGTATTGTTGTCCGCAATAACAAAAGAAAGCTAAACATCCATAAGGGTGAAGGCTTAGTAAGTGAAATATTCGATAAAGAAAAGATTGAAAAATTATCTGGTAATGCAGCTATTGGACATGTCCGCTATTCAACTGCAGGTGGGGGAGGAATCATGAATGTACAGCCATTCTTATTCCGTACTCTCGATGGTATGATGGGTATTGCCCATAATGGTAATATTGTAAATGCTAACTTATTAAAGAAGGAACTTGAAGAAAACGGTTCAATCTTTAATTCAACAAGTGATACAGAGGTTCTTGGTCATTTAATTAAAAGAGAAACAGGACGATTTGTAGATCGTATCTGTAAATCATTAGAAAAAATTGATGGAGCATTCGCATTTGTTATTCTTGTAGAGGATGCTCTATATGTTGCAAGAGATAGATATGGTTTAAGACCATTGTCTATGGGAAGACTTCCAAGTGGAGGCTATATGTTCTCATCTGAAACATGTGCTTTAGATATTGCTGGTGCAGAGTTTGTAAGAGATGTAGAACCAGGTGAAATTATCCGTGTTAAAGATGGTATTATTAAATCTAAGAAGTATACTGAAACATTACCAATCTGCAATAAACTTTGTGCAATGGAATATATTTACTTCTCTAGACCTGATAGTAATCTAGATGGTATTAATGTTCATACAGCACGTAAGACTTGTGGTAAGACTTTATTTGAAGAAGCGCCAGTTGAAGCAGATCTAGTAATTGGTGTACCTGATAGTTCTATTTCAGCTGCTATCGGTTACTCTGAAGCATCTGGTATTCCTTATGAAATGGGTCTTATAAAGAATAAATATGTAGGTAGAACATTTATCCAGCCAACACAGGAAATGCGTGAACGTGGTGTAAGAATGAAGCTTTCAGCTGTTTCTTCAATTGTTAAAGGTAAGAGAGTTATCATGATTGATGACTCAATCGTAAGAGGTACAACTTCTAAGCGTATTGTAAAATTATTAAAAGAAGCAGGAGCCACAGAAGTGCATGTAAGAATTGCTTCTCCAGCAATCAAGTTCCCATGTTTCTATGGTGTAGATATTTCTACACTAGAAGAATTAATTTCACATCGTATGAATGTAGAAGAATTATGCCAATTCATTGAAGCGGATTCATTAGCATTTATTTCAATGGAAGGATTAAAGAAATCAGTCAAGCATGATATGGATGGAAATTGTGATTTATGCATGTCTTGCTTTAGTGGTAATTATGTCACTAAGCTTTATGATTCTATTGATCGTGCTAATAAGGACGAAAAATAGTACTACAAAACTCCCTTCATTGGGAGTTTCTTTCTTATATATACTACTTCGCATAATATATATTATGTAATTTTTGGTTATATCTGTTACATTTGAATTGTAAATTGAGTGTGCTATAATAAGAGTAGATAATTAGAGTATCAAAGGAGGATCTCCATTATGAAAAAAACTACAACTGCAGCGACTAAGAAAACAACTACTCAGACTGCTGCTGAAGCAAAGAAAGAAACTACAGCTAAAAAGACTACTACAGTTAAAGCTGCTGAACCTAAAAAAACTACAGTTAAAAAGACTAAAGTGAAGGCATCTGAGGCTAAGAAAGCCACAGCCAAGAAAACAACTGCAGTAAAAAAAGAGGCTGCATCAAAGAAAACTACTAAGACTAAAACTACTTATAAGCCTGTCAAAATGAATATTCAGGTGCAATATAACTACCACGATGTATCTTTAACTGAGATTGAAGATATGGTTGTAAATCATCTTGTAGAAGCTGGTTATAAAAAGACTTCAATTTTAACTTTGGATATCTATTATAAAGCTGAAACAAGTGAAGTGTTCTATATCGCAAAGACCAAAGATAAAGAAACTATCAAAAACGAAGAACCTTTATATATTTAGTAAATGGCTCCCCTTTTTAATAGAGTAGACAAGAAACAATGTTAATATTGTAATTAATCATTATTTCTGCGCCTCTCATTGCACCGTACGTACGGGTCTCGTATACGGCGCTACATTTATATGATAATTTCAAACTAACTTAGATAGTAGTTAAGAGGATTGATCAAACCTGGTCGATCCTTTTTCTTAACGGCTAGAGTCCTAGGGCTAAGTAGAAAGTTTACTACATGGCCATTGGCTTGTCTGTAAAGACCTAGTCTGGTGTTTGCTACCGAGAATATTTGTTCATCTGTAAAATGACAACTGAGTTTCTTATTCAATTTCTGTAGATTAATATAGATTCTTTTTGGTTTCTTCCACTGTTTAAGAATAATAACTCTGATTTTATGGCGAAGCCATTGACCAAAGGTGTCAACGAAGTATTTCATCACGCCTATTCGATAATAGTTAATCCACCCCACTACAATCTGATTGATTCTCTTGAATGTAACTGCAATAGGGCGTGCAATTCCTATCCTTCTTATGAGTTCTCTTCTACATTTATCGTAGAGTTTCATCTTGCTCTGATTGGAAGGCTTGCATTTCCATTCACCATTCCTTTGAAGGTAGGTGAATCCTAGGAACTTGCTTTCGGGTGGTCTGACCACCTTGGTCTTAGTAGCGCTGACTTTAAGAAATAGTTTCCTTTCTAGCCATGAAGTGACTGACTTCATTACTCTATTTGCACTCATTTCGCTCTTGACGAATATATTGCAGTCATCTGCATATCTTACAAAGCGTAATCCTCTATTTTCCAATTCCTTGTCAAACTTATCTAAGTACACGTTCGAAAGAATTGGAGACAGTGGGCCGCCCTGTTGAACGCCGACTCTAGAAGGCTTTACTAGACCGTCTTCCATAATCCCTGCCTGCATGAATTTGCGAATAAGATGTAATGTTGTTGAGTCATTCACATTCTTTTCTCTAAGTATTGAGA